>NZ_BAABJZ010000004.1:0-96147 GCF_039543565.1 Ferrimonas pelagia
CATATTGTGGTGTTGCGCCTTCCTTCACTAACCGCGAAAGAAGTGGTGGGTCGTGAAGGATTCGAACCTTCGACCAATTGGTTAAAAGCCAACTGCTCTACCAACTGAGCTAACGACCCATATTGTGCCTTGGACTAACAGTCCAAGATCAACGGCACAGAATAACTCTTTATCATTCAATATTCTGTCCGCTTTCACCGCTGCCGAGTCCCTGTCGACCTTACGTCTGATTGGGCCCGTCTCGTTGAAAGCGGGGCGAATTATGGAGGCCAAGCCGTTCTCCGTCAACTGCAATTTGCAGTTCCGTGAACCAAGTGGCCAGATTCCACCCAACCCGATTAAACTCGCAACAGTATGAATAAAAACAATACATTCAAAGGCTTCGGTATCTGCGCCGGGTAAGATCTTCACGCAGCCTTGCCCCGCTCCCGTCCAGCCAGCCTGACGTCAGCCTGAGCACAACGACACGCAAGATCTTGAAAAGTGGAACAATGGGAAGTGTCGACGATGTTCTACGGCGGGTAGATACGAAAAATCCAACGCCAGGGGCGCTGTCTAGGATATCAGGGGGATGAAGCAGGAGTGGTGGGTCGTGAAGGATTCGAACCTTCGACCAATTGGTTAAAAGCCAACTGCTCTACCAACTGAGCTAACGACCCATATTGTGGTGTTGCGCCTTCCTTCACTAGCTGCGAAAGAAGTGGTGGGTCGTGAAGGATTCGAACCTTCGACCAATTGGTTAAAAGCCAACTGCTCTACCAACTGAGCTAACGACCCATATTGTGGTGTTGCGCCTTCTTCACTAACTGCGAAAGAAGTGGTGGGTCGTGAAGGATTCGAACCTTCGACCAATTGGTTAAAAGCCAACTGCTCTACCAACTGAGCTAACGACCCATATTGTGGTGTTGCGCTTCCTTCACTAACCGCGAAAGAAGTGGTGGGTCGTGAAGGATTCGAACCTTCGACCAATTGGTTAAAAGCCAACTGCTCTACCAACTGAGCTAACGACCCATATTGTGGTGTTGCGCCTTCCTTCGCTAACCGCGAAAGAAGTGGTGGGTCGTGAAGGATTCGAACCTTCGACCAATTGGTTAAAAGCCAACTGCTCTACCAACTGAGCTAACGACCCATATTGTGATGTTGCGCCTTTCTTCGCTAACCGCGAAAAAAGTGGTGGGTCGTGAAGGATTCGAACCTTCGACCAATTGGTTAAAAGCCAACTGCTCTACCAACTGAGCTAACGACCCACGCATCTGTCGTCAGTGTTGACCTTGCGGCCTCCCCTGTCGACGGGCGGCTATAATACCAAGTTCGATTCGCCTTGCAACCCGAATTTCGATTATTTAGACCGCTTGCGCACAAAACAAACAAAGCGGTCAAAAAACAAATTGGCCTTTACGGATAAAGGCTTAGCGAACCTTAATTCAGGTGTTTCGCGGCCATCTGTGCCGCGCTGCTGCCAGAGTACTGAGCGATCACTGATTTAAAAAACTGCTTAGCCTTGGCTTTGTCACCCTGCCGATCCGCGATCAAGCCTTGCTTGAGGATCGAATCGGCCCGCTTACCCGATTCAGGATAATCTCCCGCCACCTTAGCAAACATCTGTGCCGCTTCAGGCAGTTCACCTTTGTTGTACAGCAACTGACCTAACCAATAGTACGCGTTCGATGTGTAGCTGCTTGACGGGTACTGCGCGATAAAATCTCTAAACGCAGGGATCGCATCATCAAACCGACGCTCTTTTGTCGCCAGGTTCAGTGCAACCGTGTAACTGTCCGCTTCGGATAGAGACTCCACGCTTCTTCGATCCGATCGTTGCTGTTCGGTCGAGGAGCTCTTCGCCGGCGCCGACTGCAGCTTTGCTAGCTCTTGATACAGCTGACGCTGGCGCTCCAACATCTGTTCGATCTGAAAGCCCTGGGCCTCACTGTAACCGCGCAACTCACCGATCTCTCGCTGCATCTGATCAACCACCTGCTCCAGGCGAAGCTGAGACTGGCTGTTGGCCCGCAACAATGATTCCAAACGCTCAACCCGACTATTGATATCAGATGCGGCAGAGCGGGTAACACTTGACACCTCTACAACGGGAGCGGGCGCAGCCAATGACTGCGCCCCCAAGCCGAGAAGTGCCGCTATCATAACGGCTCTTTTCATACGGTGATCTTCCGATTAGTAAACCAATACAGCCCGGCGGTTTTTGGTGTGCGCAGCTTCAGTAGCAGCACTGTCGAGCAGCTTTTCTTCGCCATAAGGCACGACTTCCATTTGGCTGGATAACACACCCAAGCTCTGCAGGTAGCGTTGCACCGCTTTGCCACGACGCTCACTTAGCGCGATGTTGTACTCTGGCGTACCGCGCTCATCGGCATGACCTTCGATGATCACGCGAGTACGTGGGTTTTCAACCAAAAATGCCGCGTGCGCTTCCAGCAGCTCGCCAAATTCAGGGCGGATATCGGCACGGTCGAAGTCAAAGTAGAGGATGTGCTCGCGGCGCAGCTCGGCGTACTTCTCACGCTGGCGCTCTTCCGCAGTTTGCACCTGATCCAGGCCGCCCACTTCCGGGCCACCCGCCTGCTCCAGGCTGGTTTGATTGTCCAAGATCTCGGAGTCGGCGTCGACGCCTGCAGTCGAGCTACACGCAGTCAGAGCCAATGCTGGGATAGCAAACAGTAGTCCCTTAGCAACTTTATTCAATTTCATCAGTTAAACCCTTTTTTTATTGGTTAAATTCATTATCAAAGGAACGGCGACCAAGCCGGTGCCTTGACACTTCCCACCTGCATCGGCAAGCGGGCTTTGAACCTTCCGTCCATAGACACTGCGGCCAAGACCTGTCGACCATTGTGACTGGTACTATATATAATCATGCTGCCATTTGGGGCTACACTCGGCGACTCATCCAAATAGGTTTCGGTTAAGACGTCGATATGACCGCTGCTCAGCTCCATTCGAGCAATGTTGTATTGCCCATTGGTGCGATTCACCATCACCAGATGTTTGCCATCCGGCGTGATAGAGCCGCCCAGGTTCCACTCTCCCTGAAAGGTCAAACGCTTGATACGTTTGCTGTCCAGCATGATCTGATAGATCTGCGGACGCCCACCTCGCTCCGAGGTGAACACCAGCGACTGACCGTCAGGCGCCCAGCTGGGCTCAGTATCAATCGCGTAGTGGTTGGTGATCCGCTCTAATTGGCGGGTCGCTAGCTCCATAATGTAGATCTCGGTGCTGCCATCCTTCGACAGGGTCATCGCCAGCTTTTTGCCATCCGGAGACCATACCGGAGAGCCGTTGATCCCGGCAAAATCGGTGATCCGCTCCCGCTGTTGCGTATAGAGATCCTGAATGTAGATCTCTGAGCGGCGATTCTCGAACGAAACGTACGCGAGCTTTTTGCCATCAGGAGACCAAGACGGTGACATCAGCGGCTCACGTGAGCGCAGCAGCACCGTCTCGTTGTAGCCATCATAATCGGCTACCCGCAGTTGAAACTTAAATGGCGCTGCCTGTTCATCCACCGTTACGTAGGCGATCTTGGTGAGAAAAGCGCCTTTGTTGCCGGTCAATGCCTCATACACCAGATCAGAGATCCGATGGCCAAAGCGACGGAACTGCGCCTGTGGGATCACCGTGGTGCGCCCTTCGATAATATGATCTTTCTTGATCACCGGGCCGCTGGTGTCCTCAACCGAGGCTTGCGCCCGCAGCAGATCCACCAACTCAAAGCTCACCTCGAAGCGCTGATCTGCCGCGGGGCGAATGCTCCCCACCACGACGGCTTCGGCGCCGGTTGCGATCCAGGCTGGTAGATCCAAGTCCGCCTCACCGCCCACATTGCGCTGAGGCAATGCCGACAACGCCAGTGGACTGAAGCTGCCAGAACGGCTGAGATCCGAGCTGACCACATCGGCGATCTGGTTCGGGATAGGCCCATCGCCAAGCCAACGGAATGGCGCCACGGCGACAGGGCGCGCCGCATTGACGCCCTCGGTGATGACGATCTCCAGCGCGGCCCGAGTCGGGGCGCTGCTCATCATCAAGATGGCGGCCAACGCCGCCAAGCAGGATTTCACGTTCATAGTTTCCTTACATCTCCGGCTCGATCCGAAGATCGATCTCTTTCATCTGGTTGTAGATATCCGGCTCACTGGAGACCGGTAAACTGCCCGCCGCCTTAATGGCCGCCTGCGCCGCGCGGCACACAGCCGCATCGCCGCCCAACACCTGAGTATTAAAAACGAACCCATCCGGCGCCAGATTCAATCGCACGCGACACTGCTTACCACGCATGTTGTTGTCGGTACGCAGGTTACGCTGGATCACCTGACGGATAAGCACCTGATAGCGCTCCACCTCCGACAGCACCTGCTGGTTCCTAGCTCGGGCGAGATCGGCTTGCTCCGCCGCCATCTGCTCAGCCAAAGCCGCTTCGCGTGCCGCACGTTCTTCGGCCTTGCGCTTGCGCTCCGCCTCTTCCGCCGCTTTGCGTTTACGTTCCGCTTCTTCCGCTTCGCGCTGTTTCCGAGCCTCTTCGGCTTTGCGTTTGCGCTCGGCTTCTTCCGCCTCGCGCTGTTTCCTAGCCTCTTCGGCTTTGCGTTTGCGCTCAGCTTCCGCATTGGCCGCCGCCGCTTCCTCAGCGATCCGCCGCTCTTCGGCGGCTTTGCGGGCCACCTCTTCCTGACGTCGCTGCTCCGCGGCGGCCTTCGCTTGTTTCTCTTCCTGTTGCTGTTTCAGCTTGGCCGCTTTGGCCGCTTCTTCGGCACGCTGGGCTTCCGCCTGGCGTTGCTGACGCTGCTGCTCCAGCTGTTTTATCTGCTCCTGCTCCGCCTTACGTTTGCGCTCGGCTTCCTGGGCTTGACGCTCCAATTCCGCCTGACGTTGACGCTCCGCTTCTTGTTGTGCGGCTTCAGCCGCGCGAATACGCTCCACCTGCTGCTTCACCTGAGTCTGATCGACCATCGAGGCCTGCACCACCGGCGCACTGGCCTGGGGCTGAGTTGGTTTCTGCGCGCTGAAATCAACACTGAACGCCAGCAAGGCCAGCAAACCGGCATGCAGGATCAGCGCAATAGTCAAAGGGGCTGCCAAAGGTTGTTTCATTGCGTTATTCCCCCGGATCCGTCATCAAACCCACGGAAGGGGCACCGGCTCGCTGCAGGCTAACCATTAATTGGATGATGGTGTCATACGGCACCAATCGGTCGCCATTGACCACCACAGGTCGGTCAGGATTCACCGTCAACTCCGCGGCCACCAATGCCTGGATCTCATCGAGTTGCAGTGGTGTATTCTCATCCACGGTACCGTTGTCGAGAAAATACTCGCCCTGCTGATTAACCGAGGCGACCAGTGGCGGTTTGGAATCCGATGGGATTGGCTCGGAAGCCGCCTGCGGCAGATCCACCTTCACCCCTTGCGTCACCAACGGCGCTGTCGCCATAAAGATGATCAACAACACCAGCATCACGTCAATGTACGGCACAACGTTGATCTCAGCGACCTTACGTCGTCGCTTACGCTGGTACCCCTGCATCACGCACCCCGCTCCGGCTGACCGTTCTGTGCCTGGCCGTTGGTGCTGTGTGCCTGACGGTGCAAGATGGTGGAAAACTCATCCATAAAGTTGGCGTAGCTGTTTTCCAGCTTCTCGACTCGTGTAGAAAAACGGTTAAAGAAGATCACTGCAGGAATAGCCGCAAACAAGCCCATCGCCGTCGCGATCAAAGCTTCTGCGATCCCCGGCGCCACCATATTCAAAGTGGCATGCTGTACGCTACCCAAGGCGATAAAGGAGTTCATGATCCCCCATACGGTGCCAAACAGGCCGATGTACGGGCTGGTTGAACCGATGGAAGCCAACATCGGCAGATGCTGCTCCAACTTATCCACCTCACGGGACATCGCCACGCGCATGGCACGGTAGCTGCCGTCCATGACCGCTTCAGGGCTGCGGGAGCTTTTGGCCAGGCGGATGTACTCGCGGAAACCGTTGGTAAACATCAGCTCCAAGCCGGTATTACGATCGCCCCGAGCCGATAACTCTTGATACAGGCGGTTCAGATCCACCCCGGACCAGAACCGATCCTCAAATCGTTGCGCCTTAAGGTGGGCCTGTTTCAGCGCACTCTGGCGCTGGAAGATCACAGTCCATGCCGCGACGGACAGCACCATCAAAAAGATCATCACCAACTTGACCAACAAGCTGGCTTCCAAAAATAAACCGATGAACGAGATCTCAGCCGACACGCGCTAACTCCTGTTTGATGGCTTGGGGGATCCGGATAGGACGAAACTGATCGGCGCTTAAGCAGCCGATCTTGATCTGCGCTTGGCAGAACACCTCTCCCTGAGCATCGACCAGTCGTTGTTCAAACTGAAGCGACGCCCCGCCGAGTTGTGTGATCTCAGTGATCACCTCGAGCATCTGGTTGAAGCGAGCCGGGCGAATAAAGTCCATGACCACTTGTCTCAGCGCAAACACCAGGTTTTGCGCCATCAACTGATCCTGTTCAAAACCCGCCTGGCGTAACATCTCTGTACGTGCGTGTTCGAAGAAGTTCAAATAATTGGCGTGATACACCACGCCACCCGCATCCGTGTCGGAGTAATACACACGTACCGGCCAACGAAAGGTTGGATTCCCCACAAGCTTTAATAATCGTAATTGTGTTGTCGAGTTACTATACCTGAGCCCGATCGCGCTGGGGAGGGGCTAATATGGCCTATTTTGTTCATAAGATCAGCAATCAGGAACATCTGGATCACAAATTTGCTGCGTCTTTTACCCGTTGATAAAAAAGCGGCCATGAGGCCGCTTCATTTTGTCACTTTACAAGCTTTCTGGAAGTGGTTGATTAAACGCCAACATTAAGAAGGAAAAGATGTCCCGATATTCGGCGATCCGCATCGACGTCGGTTTTCCGGCGCCATGCCCCGCCTTCTGCTCGATACGGGCGATCACCGGCGCCGAGCCCATTTGGGCATGCTGCATCGCCGCCGCAAACTTAAAGCTGTGAGAGGGCACCACCCGATCGTCATGATCCGCCGTCATTACCATGGTGGCCGGATATTGGCGTGGGCTCAGGTTGTGGTACGGCGAATAGGCGAGCAGATAGGGAAATTGCTCAGCATCGTCGGCACTGCCATATTCATTCACCCAGGCCCAGCCGATGGTAAACTTCTGGTAGCGCAACATATCCAGTACCCCCACCGCCGGCAGGACTGCCGCAAACAGGTCCGGCCGTTGCGTCAATGCCGCCCCCATCAACAGTCCGCCGTTGGAGCGGCCATAGGCGCCCAGATAGGCACGCTGAGTGTAATCGTGATCGATCAGATACTCCGCAGCGGCAAAATAGTCATCGAACACATTCTGTTTGTGCTCCAACCGACCGTCATGGTGCCAATCCTGGCCGTACTCGCCGCCACCACGCAAGCTCGGTACCGCGTAGATCCCGCCCAGATCCATCCAGGCTATGTTGGCGGGCGAGAATCGGGGGGTCATCGAGATATTGAAGCCGCCGTAAGCGTATAGCAGGGTCGGATTGGTTCCGTCCCGCTTCAAGCCTGCTTTATAGGAGAGCATCATTGGCACGCGGGTGCCATCTTTACTCTGGAAGAACACCTGCTCCGAGACATAGTCATTGGGATCAAAGGCCACGTTCGGCGTCTGATAGGCCGTCACCTCTCGACCCTCAAAGTCATAGCGATAGACCCCGGTCGGATGGATGTAGGAGTTAAACTGGAAGTATAAGCTGGCGTCCTGACGGCGCCCTTGCAGGCCCACCACCCGGCCGGAGCCCGGCAAGGTTAAGCGCTGCTGATGCTCACCGGCCAAAGAGTAGGTGTTGATATCGGCCAGTACGTCTTTCAGGGTCACCACCACTAGATGATCGTTGACGATGCGGACACGGTTGATCGGATCCGCCCCTTGCGCCACCAACTCTTTCCACGCGCTGCGCTCTGGTCGATTGATGTCGATGGCGATGATCCGGCCGCGCGGCGCATGGTCATCGGTCTCAAACAACAACCAATCGCCATCGTTGCCTAAGAACTGATAGGACGCCTGCAACTCGGGGATCAACGGCAGCACTGCATCTTCACCCAAGCGCTGGAAAAACACCCGGTTGCGTCGATCGGTGCCCTGGCCCGAGGTGATGATCAGCAACTGACCGTCATCGGACAGATCCGCGCCAAAGCTCCACTCTTTTTGATCGGGACGATCATACACCAGACGATCCTGGCTCTGCGGCGAATTCAAGGTATGGAAGTACAGCTTCTGGAAGTAGTTCACCTCTTCCATCTTATTGCCGCCTGTGGGCTCATCGTAGCGCGAATACCAGATCCCACTGCTGTCTGCCGCCCACTCGGCGCCGGAGAATTTGACCCACTCCAGCTTATCGGCCAACGGCTCACCGGTATCGATCTGCAAAAACTGCCACTGCTGCCAATCGGAGCCGGACTCCGAGGTGCCATACGCCAACACCTTGCCGTCAGGACTGACCGAGTAACCACTCAATGCTACCGTCCCGTCGCTGGCAAACTGATTGGGATCGAGTAAAACTCGCGGGCTGGAGCTACCCGCATCCTGCACATAGAGTACCGATTGGCTCTGCAGCCCATCATTCGCAAAATGGAACTTGCGCTCGCCGCGCACGAAGGGCGCGCCGATCTTCTCATAATCCCACAGCTCGGTGATCCGCGCTTGCACCGTATCCCGATTGGGGATCTGCGCCAAAAAGCCCTCGCCAAAGATCCGCTGGCGTTCAACCCAGTCGAGCGTCTTCGGGCTATCGAGCTGCTCTAGATACCGATAGGGATCCGCCACCGCCTGGCCATGTAGCTGCTCCACCAGTTCACCGCGCTCACTGTGCGGATAGGCCAAGGGCTGACTCAGCTCGGCCGACCATTGCTGACACCCCGCCACCGCCAACGCGGAAACCGCCGCCAGCCATAAACGTGTTCTTTTCATCCACAACTCCCTATGGATCGATTTTAATTGTGACCGCACTTTAACGTTCGTTAGCAGACAGGATCAATATGCCCATTCAATCTCGCAACGTTACCTAATAGAAAAGCTGGGCCAAATATCTCGTTTGCTCTACAGGCAAAGCACAAGACACTCGCCACAAAGCTTGACCAAAGCTGAACCAACAAGGGCTTGGGCTAGATCCCAATTCACTACCAAGCTCACGGCGAACCCTCAATGGATTAGTTTTACTAATCGTAACGGGAAATTTTTCTCGGTTGCGAGCCGCCCCGCCAGCCCCTAGAATTGCTCCTGTTTTCGGAGCGAACTGATATCCGTATCAGCACACATTCCGACGCGGTGGAACATGAGCATCTCCATCGCGTTACCTGGTTCTTGCTTAACTTCCTTCTTAGATTGCATAAATTCCAATCTTGCCCGCTGAGTTATCAGCGGGTTTTTTTTGTCTTTTTTCAGCAGAGTACAGGCCTTTCCCCAACAGATGGCGCCTCAGACTGGGACAACCAAAGCCAACAGCGTCCGCCATCAGCACTGAGCCCGGCAGCAGTCGGCTACCCGGTCTCAGCCCCGACACTCAAGACCGCTCCTGCTGACACAAAAAACGCGCTCCGAAGAGCGCGTTACGACATGAGTCTTGATGGTGGATTTCACCAAGCTAGCGAAACAAAAATTGCCAGGCCAGTAACCCACCAGCCACTAGGCACGCCGTGACGACCGGATACAACAGGTAGCCGTCTGACGCGCGCCGGGCGCGGATAAAGCACAACTTGACCAGCAACACGTTGTACAGCAGCAGCATGATACAGATCACCGCCGCGTAAACGAAGCTCACCCTGGAAAGCAAGAAGCCTCCCAAGATCAGCAGCAGCCAATCCGCGATGATCAGATACAAGAAATATTTTTGCAGCCCATCCGGCCCATTACGTTGAAATCGGGTCATGCCACTCCCCTTAATCGGCCGATCTCATCAAACAGCGTCATCAACTGCTCGATACTGCTTTCGTGCCAGCGCACGCCATAGAAGCGCAAGGCCCCTTGCACCTGTTGACGGCGCATCACGGTACAGCCCAGGCGCAGACCATTCAGCTCGATAACCAACGATTGCTGAGGCTCCAATGACACGCCCGAGATGAACCCGGCCCCACCTTTGCTGATGTCTTTAAGCGCCGCCAAGCCGAGCTCGCGATAGCGCCACCATTGTTTTTGCTCCAATCGGATAGACACGCCGTCGCAGGCGGTGCGCAGGCTCTGCTCGGGATCGTCCCTGAGCGTAAAGCGCGCATGCTCACGCCGGTTATCTTCATTCTGTTCGTACATCACTCGCTTCCGGTATAACGCCCACGGGGTTGATTGCCTTGGGCCGCACGCTGGGCCTCGACCGGTGACTCGCCACCGTGACTGCCGAACAGCCCGCGCAGATCCTGTTGAGCCTTATCGGTTAACACCATCAACTCAATGCGTCGATTGGCGGAGGAACGGTGATCTTGATGATCCAACGGCACTTGATCGGCCATGCCCACAACCTGGATAAACTGGCCGACACCGACACCACCGTACTGCAGAGCACGACGGGCCTCCAAGGCGCGCTGACTCGACAGCTCCCAGTTGGTGCGATCCGTGCCACGGAAGGTGGTCGAATCGGTATGGCCCGAGACCAGCAGGGGGTTCTCCACCCGGGACAACAACGGCGCCAGCGCCAGCAGCAGATCCTCAAAGTAAGGCGTCATCCGAGCGCTGCCACGGGCAAACATAAACTGCTGCAGATTATCGCGGATCAGGATCTTCAGCCCCTGTGGCACCACCTCGACACTGACGTTTTTGGCCAGATCGGTTCCCAAGATCGCCTGCTCCACCTCATGCGCTAACGCTTCGAGCTGCGCCTGGGTCTGGAAGCTGCCCGGCAACAAGGTGTCCAGATAATCGCCTTCGCCCGACGCCGCGCCCCGCTCTCCCCGTGGAATGTGGTTAACGGTCGCCGGTCCAGCCCGCCCTGCGCCCGTTCCCTGGGCGGGTTGGATCAGCTCATTGAGCACGACAGAGCCTTCCAGATCAACAAAGTGGGGCTTATTGCTGTCGACATTAGCGCCGGCTCTGCTGTCATCGACCTTCTCACCGCTGATCGCCTGGACGATCGCGGCACGCTCTTGCTGATCCGCCACCTGGATCAGCCACAGCACCAAAAACAGTGCCATCATCGCTAACGCAAAATCCGCGAAGGCCACCTTCCAAGCCCCGCCCGCCTTGGGCGCCGCTTTGGCTTTGCGGCCCGCGTAGATCACCACGGTTTCACCGGCCATCAGCGTTGCTCCTCGTTAAGGAAACGCTCCAACTCGATGAAACTAGGTCGGTTTTCTTCCTGGATCATCCGTCGTCCGCCGTCCAGTGCCAGCAGCGGCTGCTTGCCGGCTAACTGCGCCACCATGATCGCCTTGGCACACTGCAACTGCGCCATCTTCTGCTCAACCTGATGATGCAGCGCCGAAGCCACCGGCTCAAACAGGCAGTAACAGGCGAATACGCCCATAAAGGTGCCCACCAGAGCGGCGGCAACGTAGTAGCCGATCATCGTCAGCGGGCCGTCGATGGCGCCCATGGTGATGATGATCCCAAGCACCGCCGCCAAAATACCGAACCCAGGCAGGGCCTCGCCGGTGCGATGCAACGAGTGCGACGGACGCATCCGATCCTCCTCGAGCCGGTGGATCTCCTCATCCATCAGATGTTGAAACTCATGGGGACTGAGTTTACCCATCGACTGCAAACGCAGGTTGTCCACCAGGAAGCTCAGCAACAAGGGCTGACGCAGCACCGCGGGGTAGGTCAAAAACAGCGAGCTTTCAAACGGTTTCTCAATATGGTCATCGAGAATTTTAATGCCACTGACCTGGATCTGCAGCATCAAGCTGTTCATCAGGCCAAACAGTTGTGGATAGAGTTCGGGATCCTCTTTCTCACTAGTGAGCAGCTCGCGGATCTGACCGAGGGTATCCTTGAGAACCGGCGCCGGATTGCCCAGCACATGGGCCCCTAGGGCCGCCCCCATAACGATCACTACCTCTGCCGGCTGCCACAAGGTGGCCAAATTACCGTCTGCTAGCGCATAGCCGCCAAACACAGACAGCACGGCCACCAACAGGCCAATTATCTTGATCATGGATCGTCCTTTTTACTCGATGCCCCAATCTTGATAAACCGTCCTCAGCTGCTTCACCGCCTGTTTGTGCAGCTGGCAGATCCGCGATTCGGTTAAACCAAGAGTCAAAGCGATCTCTTTAAGATTCAGTTCGTGTTGATAGTAAAGCGACAGAACGAGCCGTTCTCTTTTGTTCAAACGCGCTAAAGCCGACTCCAGCGTCTTTTGTTGGTTAAAACGTGCGACTTCACTGCCATCGTGCTCAATGTTGTGACCCGCGCCGAGCAGATCATCCAGGCTCTGCAGGCTCTCCGCCTGTGAGGCATAGAGCCGCTCGCGATATTGATCCATGCTCAGCGACAGCGCCTGCGCGGTCTCCTGATCGGTCGGCACCCGGCCCAGCTCGCGGGTCAGCTTGCGCACCATGTCATTGAGCTCATGGGTCTGCTGACGCAATTGCCGTGGACGCCAATCCTGACGGCGCAGCTCATCGAGGATAGAGCCACGCACCCGCAGACTGGCGAACGCAATAAAGCCGTTATCCGGCTCTCCCGGATAACGGCGTAACGAATCGAGCAGCGCCATCAGGCCGATCTGCTCCATATCCTCGGCGGCCATCACCGCCCCGCAGTGACTGCGGAGCTGATTGGTGGCGCGCTTTACCAAAGGCAGATACTGCTTGAGATAAAAGGCCTCATCATGGAGGCGGGCAGGTTTTGCCCCCTCCTGTGCGTGATACGCTTGTTCAGACTGCAACATTCACCCGCTCCTACTGCACCACTAAGCGGGTAAACAGCACATCTTCAAAATCCATCGCGTAGTCGTTTTCGACAAAGGTCGCCGTCAACGCCAGTTTGACTTCATTTTGCAGGCTATCCAGATCACTCAGCTGACTCAGCTGTTGGTAAGTCTTGCCCGTGAACAGCCGCATCAAAGAGTTCTGAACCAAGGGCTCCGCCTCGACCAGCAACTCCTCAAAGCCATCGGTGGAGCTCTTGATGGCCAACTCCAACTGCACGTAGTGTTGGAACTGCTCCCCCGGCACGCTGATCACAAAGCGATCCATCGTGTGGAAACGCGATTGAGCGTTGCTCGCTGCACGCTCGCTGCCCTCAGGCAAGACGGGCGATAATTTGATCCCGCCCCAAAAGCTGACCAAACAGGCCACAGAAATAATGATGCCGTTACGGACGAGGTTTCCGCGCATTTTGCCACTGCCTTGCATGCTGTTCTCCTAACTTACGCCCTGGCGTCCACACCCGAAGATGTGGTGTCTAACTCTTGTGTCGCTTCAGCCCCGATGGCCGCCGCAACACCGATTTGTGATTGAGGTTGTGATTGAGATTGTGACGATGCGTGTTGCTGCGAGCCGGTATCGCCCACATCGACATCGATCTTGCCGCCGTGCGCCTGTGCCAGATCATCGCGCAGACGCTCAGCGTTTTGCTGCAGTGCCTCACGTACGCTCGGGTTCGCCGCGTTCATCTGGACCACCAGACGGTCGCCGTCCAGTCGCACATTGAGCTCGATCTTGCCAAGATCCGGCGGGTCCAAGCGCAATTCAGCGGTCTTAACCTGTTGAAACGACTGGAAACGGAGCTGATCCTGCAATGGATTTAGCAGCTCACGCGCCCACTGCTGGTTATCCGCAGCCAACGTCACCGGTCCCCATTGATTCACCGGACGCGCGCCCGCGGCAGACTGGCTTGACGTATTGGCCAATGCCGCGATCTGCGCTTCACTCACGTCGGCGCCCGTCGGCAGAATGGTCGTCAGCAAGGCACCCGGTTTCGAGTTAGCCGCTGGCAACGGCGGTAACGCCGACGCCAACTGAAGCTCACGGCCCTGTCCGCCCGCTCGGACCAGATCGGCCCCGAGCATCGACGGCTCCCGTGCCATCGCCGCCGCACCGGCGGCTTCGCCTTGCAGCGACAACCGCCCTGCAGCGGCGCGCAACTCGCCGGACACCGGCGGCGCCACGCGTTCAACGGCACGCTCAGCCTGCTCGGCCAAGGGAGTGGCCCTATCAACCAGGCTGCCTCCGCTTTGCGACTCAGCCGCATGGGCTAAGCGGCGCGTCAATGACAGCATGGTTTGAGCGGGCAGCGTCGGCTGCAGCGCGTGCGCGGCACGCTCAAGCAGCCCTTCGCCCGTCTCATCCGCATCTACATCCGCAGCAGACAGCAATTGGGCAAAGCCTTGGCCATCCTCATCACGGTGATGCTCAGGCGAGCCCTGCACGCCCGGCGGGGGCGCCGGGGCGATAAAATTGGCGATCAACATGATTACTCTCCGCTGGCGAGGGTGAGCTGGTAAGCGCCAAGGCCCTCCCGCTGCTCCCGTATCTTCGCCAGTTTGTCATTCAATTCCGTTTTGGCCTGCTCCACTTGAGCCAGCGCCCGACGGTGTTGCTGTTGCAGCACCGTCCGCGCCTCCTGCTCAGCAGCCGTTGTCGCGGGCCCCGCCTGCTCCAGCGCCTGGCGCATGGCCAGATCGACCTTGGCTAGGCGAGCCCAATCTTGCTTTTCCACAGCCTGCTCGATGGCCTTGGCGTATTTCAGCCAAAGCCGATCAGTTGAGGTTTTGCCAGCCTTCTCGGACATCAGTGATCACCTTTACAACCGGTTCAAGCAACGCCGCATCGTTTTTCAGGCTGGCCTGAAACAATTGCTGGCTACAGTAGTCGTACAAACGATGCAATTGAGTGGCGATCTCGCCGCCATTCTCAATATCCAGTGCACTGTCCAGCCCGTGCACAATGTCGATGCACTTGCCGATACTTTTGCCTTTTTCCTCAACCCGCTTGTGCATCATGTGGCCTTCAGCACGCGCCAGCTCCTCAAGCAAGCCATCCAGCAGCATGCGCACCAGCTCATGCTGATTGGCCGCCGCCGCGCGGGCATTGACATTGGTGTGCTTATAGGAATCAAAAGGATTGTTGTCGGTGAGCATAGATCTCTCGTAACTGGTTAAAAGTAAAAAATTATTTAGTAGAAGAACATGCTGGACTGCTGCATCTGCAGGGTCAGCTGTTCGACGCGTACAAATTGGCTGAGATAGCGCTGGTAGGTTTGCTCCATCCGCATATCATGCTGCTCGACCCGATCCTCTACCCGACGAATGTTCTGATCCATCGAGTTTTGGCGACTCTTGAGGTAACCGTCATTCTCCGTCAGGTTACCGATCGCATTATCGATACGGTCAAACAGTCCGCCCTCTTCTGAGAAAAACTCCTGAACCTTATTGCCGTGCGTATCCAACGCTTCGTGGAAGTCAGAGCTGTTGAGCTTGAGTTTGCCTTCACGGTCAATTTCAATGCCCAGATCAGATAGGTGCAAACCATCAGAAGAGCCGTTGTACAGCTCTGTACGTAGACGTTGGGACAATCCACGCAGTGCCGCATCACCAGACAACACACCAACGGCGTCATCTTCATCGCCGTCAATTGACTTACCGAACGTCTGCTTGGCGATCTCATCGATCAAACTGTTGTAATCATCGATGAAGCTTTGAACCGATTCCGTCACCGCCTCTTTATCTTGTCCGACGCTGATCCGAAGTGGTCCCCCAACGGGTTGATCACCGTTAAATTCGTGGGTTTTCTTCAGCTCAATCGTTAAACCATCAATGGCGTTATCAATCGTATTGGAAGCCGATTGGATCTCGATGGGATTACTCTCACCCATCAACAAGATCGCGTTTTGAGCCTCCGACATCACCTTGACCGTGCTACCAGCCACATCAGGATCGGAGATCAGCTCCCCATCCCGTTTCACGGAAATCAGATTGTCTTCACCGGTTTCCTCTGAGGTCAACACCAAGTTGACCTTGCCGTCACTGCGAACCAAGGTGGCCTGGATCCCCAGCTCTTCCGAGCTGTTGATCTGATCTCGCACCTCTTCCAGCGTGGTCTCTGGACCGATATCGATGGTGAAAACCTCACCATCCCCAAGCTGAATGTCGTAGCTGCCTTCAGGCAAAGCACCGTCTTCGTCAAATTCCCAGGCGATCTGATGTGCACTGGCCAATTGCTTCACGAAGAAGGCGTAGTCGCCATTCGCTGCGTCGGTCCCTGCCGTCACATTGGCCATATCCTCATCCGAGATCTCAATGCCTTTTTTACTGAAGGCATCGTCTGTGATGCTGCTCATGCTGTCACTAAAGCTCTTCAGCTTTGTTTCAAGCGCACTGTAAGCCGCTTTCTGCGCTTCGTACTGCTGGGTCTGCAAAGCATAGAGCTGGTCTTTCGGCGCGCGTTCGACCTGCATCAGCATCAACGCCATCTGGGCGGGATCAAAACCGGAACTAATCATAAAATCTCCTTGGCACACCTATTCAATGCAAACTTTATGCCAATCGCAATGTGCATTATTTTTCAATAACTTAAAGGTAATGCGGGCGTTAGAGAGGCCGCGTCATTTCCGGGTTACCCATCGGAAGGAACCCCACATTCCGCCTAACGAATTGGCTTCTATGCTTCATCAAAGCGGCGCAGTTAAGCACAAACTTGAGCTTATAATCAGCAAGTTATGCTAGGTAAGAAACAAAAAAGGGAAGCCGATTGGCTTCCCTTTTAAAAACGATTAAATCGTTACCTTACAGCAGGCCCATCACCATACCGCCCATCTGGTTGGACTGGGCCAGGATGTTGGTACCGGCTTGAACCAGCAACTGGTTCTTGGTCATGTTGGCGGTTTCGACAGCGAAATCCGTGTCCATGATGCGGCCCTTGGCTGCTTCGGTGTTCTCACTGATGTTGCTCAGGTTGGAGATGGTGTGCTCCAAACGGTTGATGTTGGCACCCAGTGAAGAGCGGCCTGAACCGATATCACCGAGGATGGAGTCCATGGAGTCCATCTGTAAACGGGTTATCGCACTCATTTCCGCATCCATACCGTCTTCCATTTCCGCTTGTGTCAATGGTGTAACCGGAGCGGTCGCTCCCCAACCACCACCAAGTTGCAGAAACTCTTGAGCCCCTACAGTGCCTCCCGCTGCATCAACAGTATCGCGTGTAACAACAAATTCTCCAGGCGTACTCTCAGCAATCGCAATAGTCGCAAAATTGTCATTGGCATCCTTATAAGTAAGGCTAAAGCCATCTTCTGACTTGTAGCCGATACCACCCAATTCGCTAAAACCATCAGCAATATTATTGAGTTCATCACCAATGTTGACGGTCAGCGTTTCAGAGGAAGACGCACCGATCTGGAAGGTTACATCGCCGTCGAATTTACCGTTGACCAACAGTGCATCACCAGAGCCATAAGAAGTGTCGTTCAGAATGCGCGCAGCTTCTTTACCCAGCTCCTGGAACTCGGCGTCCATCGCCGCGCGATCGTCCGCGCCATTGGTACCGTTAGCCGCTTGAGTGGACAGGTCTTTCATGCGGTAGGCGATGTTGGTCAGCTCGTCCATCGCGCCTTCGGCGGTCTGCATCATGCCGATGGCGTCCTGTGAGTTACGCATCGCCACGTTCATGCCGCGGGTTTGCGCTTCCAGACGGTTGGCGATCTGCAGGCCAGCGGCGTCGTCAGAGGCGGAGTTAATGCGCAGACCGGTAGACAGACGCTCCATCGCGGTGCCCATGGCAGAGTTGGATTTGGTCAGCGCGTTCTGCGCCACCAGAGAGTTGTAGTTGGTTTGGATTGACATCATAACGGCATGACTCCATTAAAGGTTTCGTTAGGTTCCCTACTCCATAACGACCAATCGTCGGCAAAAAATTAAAAGGAAGCCACTATTTTATTACTCGCCATTGAACAGCCAGCCCGCTAGACAATTCGCTCAATAGAAACGCAAAAAGGAGCCTCTCGGCTCCTTCTCTCAAATACAGCACATTGCAGTGTGCCGTTCCGGGGTGCTTACAGCAGACCCATTACCATGCCGCCCATCTGGTTGGACTGGGCCAGGATGTTGGTACCCGCTTGAACCAGCAGTTGGTTCTTGGTCATGTTGGCGGTTTCGATGGCGAAATCCGTGTCCATGATACGGCCCTTGGCCGCTTCGGTGTTCTCACTGATGTTGCTCAGGTTGGAGATGGTGTGCTCCAAACGGTTGATGTTGGCACCCAGCGAAGAACGGCCAGAGCCAATATCGCCCAAAATGCCGTCCATTGCGTCCATTGACACAGATGCATCGGTTTGAGCGTCAATAATAGCTTGAGCATCAGCTTCCGATTGGCCTTTTACAATGGCAGCGTTATTGGTATCAGAAGTCCAGCCTTCAGTGCCATCGCCGTCTATATCGGTAGACCAAAACTCGCCAGCGCCGTTTTGGATCATAAAGGTGCCGGTATCGTCACCGTCATCGACCATAGTCGCACCAATAGCCCCAAGACCATTAAAGCCGTCATTGATGGCATTCAGTGCACTGCTGACATCCACAGTCAGGGTTTCAGAAGAAGAGGCACCGATCTGGAAGGTCACTTCACCGTCAAATTTCCCCCCCACCAACAGCGCATCACCGGAGCCGTAAGAGGTTTGGGTCAAAATGCGCTCCGCTTCGCTTTTTAGCTCCTGGAACTCGGCGTCCATCGCCGCGCGATCGCTATCGCCATTGGTGCCGTTGGCCGCTTGAGTGGACAGGTCTTTCATGCGGTACGCGATGTTAGTCAGCTCGTCCATCGCGCCTTCGGCGGTCTGCATCATGCCGATGGCGTCCTGGGAGTTACGCATCGCCACGTTCATGCCGCGGGTTTGCGCTTCCAGACGATTGGCGATCTGCAGGCCCGCCGCGTCGTCAGAGGCCGAGTTGATGCGCAGACCGGTGGACAGACGCTCCATCGCGGTGCCCATGGCAGAGTTGGATTTGGTCAGCGCATTCTGCGCCACCAGTGAATTGTAGTTAGTCTGAATTGACATCATAACAGCGTGTCTCCATCGAATTAGGTATTGATTCAATGAAGTAAAACGACCGCCCGCTCAACAAATTTAATCTCAAACCGGCAATTTTTATTGGCCGTCACTCAAATAGCGAAGAGCTGATCTTTCTAATCTGCGAGTACAAAAAAGGCGCCTTGCGGCGCCTATATCAAATATCACGGAGTGTCATTGTCGATCCGCGGGTGCTTACAGCAGACCCATTACCATGCCGCCCATCTGGTTGGACTGGGCCAGGATGTTGGTACCGGCTTGAACCAGCAACTGGTTCTTGGTCATGTTGGCGGTTTCGATAGCGAAATCCGTGTCCATAATACGACCCTTGGCCGCTTCGGTGTTCTCACTGATGTTGCTCAGGTTGGAGATGGTGTGCTCCAAACGGTTGATGTTGGCACCCAGTGAAGAGCGGCCAGAGCCGATGTCGCCCAGAATGGAATCCATTTTATCCATTTCTGCGCCCAATGCTTTCGTGTTTGCAATGGACAAAGCATCCTTGTCGGTCAAAACTGCCGCATCAGCCCCCTCTTCATCACTCCAGCCGTCGGTGGTGTATGTCCAATCAACGCCTTGCGCATCGGTATAAGTCAATTCGCGATCATCCTCACCAGCAGTCCCGCCAAAGGTAAAGGCACCGGCTTCAAGTTCCGCTTCACTCTGTTCTTCAAGTCCACCCAGACCAGTAAACCCACTTGCGATCGCCGTCAACTCATCACCGATGTTGACCGTTAAGGTCTCAGAGGAAGAGGCACCGATCTGAAAGGTGATATCGCCGGCAAACTTTCCGTCCACCAACAGTGCATCACCGCTACCGTATGAGGTATCGGTCAAAATACGATTGGCTTCTTCTTTCAACTGCTGAAATTCTGCGTCCATCGCTTCGCGATCAGAATCACCATTGGTGCCGTTAGCCGCTTGGGTGGACAGATCTTTCATGCGGTAGGCAATGTTGGTCAGCTCATCCATCGCGCCTTCGGCGGTTTGCATCATGCCGATGGCGTCCTGCGAGTTACGCATCGCCACGTTCATGCCGCGGGTTTGCGCTTCCAGACGGTTGGCGATCTGCAGGCCAGCCGCGTCGTCAGAGGCGGAGTTGATGCGCAGGCCGGTGGACAAACGCTCCATCGCAGTGCCCATGGCAGAGTTGGATTTGGTCAGCGCGTTCTGCGCCACCAGAGAGTTGTAGTTGGTTTGAATTGACATCATAACGGCGTGTCTCCAATGGATTAGTTATTAATACCCAGAGACAGGACGACCGTATCCAACGAAAATTAATTCTTAACCGCCAATTTTCTATAAGCGTCAGTTGATTGGCGAAGTGTTGAGCTATTAAAGCAGGGAAGACAAAAAAGGAGCCGCAAGGCCCCTTAGAATGATCTGTCACTTAAACGTCAGTCTGACTTACAGCAGACCCATTACCATGCCGCCCATCTGGTTGGACTGGGCCAGGATGTTGGTACCAGCTTGAACCAGCAGCTGGTTCTTGGTCATGTTGGCGGTTTCGATGGCGAAATCGGTATCCATGATACGACCCTTAGCCGCTTCGGTGTTCTCCGAAATGTTGCTCAGGTTGGAGATGGTGTGCTCCAAACGGTTGATGTTGGCACCCAGGGAAGAGCGACCTGAGCCAACATCTGCAAGGATGCCATCCATTTTATCCATCTCATTTGATATTGCCTTCGTATTCGCGATGGACAACGCATCGGTTTCGCTCATTTGAGCTGCAGTCGCACCAGACGCTGTCATTTCTGCATCGGTTAACCAGCCTTCTGACGTGTAGGTTCTGTTTACACCCCCATCGTCATATACCGCTGTCCAGTCTTCAGTATCAGGTGTACCAGTGACTGTAATACCTGCGAGGCCTAATTCTGTTGCATCCTTTTCTTGAAGGTCGCCTAGTCCGGTGAACCCGCCAGCAATCGCGGTTAGTTCATCACCGATGTTGACGGTCAAGGTCTCAGAAGATGAAGCACCAATCTGGAAAGTAACGCTGCCATCAAACTTACCGTCCACCAACAGCGCATCACCGGAACCGTAGGAGGTTTCAGTCAGGATACGTGTGGCTTCTTTTTGCAGCTCTTGGTACTCGGCATCCATCGCTTCACGGTCGGACGCGCCATTGGTGCCGTTAGCCGCTTGAGTAGACAGGTCTTTCATGCGGTAGGCGATGTTAGTCAGCTCGTCCATCGCGCCTTCGGCGGTCTGCATCATGCCGATGGCGTCCTGCGAGTTACGCATCGCTACGTTCATGCCGCGGGTTTGCGCTTCCAGACGGTTGGCGATCTGCAGGCCAGCTGCGTCGTCAGAGGCGGAGTTAATGCGCAGACCGGTGGACAGACGCTCCATCGCGGTGCCCATGGCAGAGTTGGATTTGGTCAGCGCGTTCTGCGCTACCAGAGAGTTGTAGTTCGTTTGAATCGACAGCATGAGCAGACTCCAAGTTTAGGGTTCATGTAATTGCTTTCACTTACCTAAAACGACGCCACGCTGAGATCCTTTAAACCCGAACCTATTTTTTACTTTTTCAATTGTGGCGATTTTCTATCGAACTCATAACATTAATTATCGACTCTGCCGCCGCAGCCTGACCCAACACTCAGGTTAGAGCCGACGGGCAGCACAAAAAAGCCGCGGCACGGGGGCCGCGGCTTGCGCTTTGGGTGTGTCTTTTGCCGCTTCGCTACAAGTCAGCAAACTCATCCACGTCGATGGCCTGACGGCACAGGGTGGCCGCGGTGTTCATCAATTCGACTTGTGCCTCGGTAATGAGGTCCTGCTCCAGTGCTGCGGCCAGCAAGGCGTCGTGAGCCAACCCGCGCGGCAGTTTGCCGCTGCGCTGGGCCTGCTTGAGCGTCTTTTGCACTGCACGGGCTGCATGCTGAG
The DNA here is from genome assembly GCF_039543565.1 of Ferrimonas pelagia. Taxonomy (NCBI): domain Bacteria; kingdom Pseudomonadati; phylum Pseudomonadota; class Gammaproteobacteria; order Alteromonadales; family Ferrimonadaceae; genus Ferrimonas; species Ferrimonas pelagia. Next base: position 21,887 of record NZ_BAABJZ010000004.1, read on the forward strand.
CCAGGAAGGCGCGCTCCACCAAGGCCACGGCGCCGGCGTCACTCTCTTGCAGATGACACAGGTGGCTGACCCGCTCGCGCGTGCAGCCAGGCTGGCTCACCGCCTTCACCACGGCCTTAGCCTGTGCGTCGCTCGGACGGTGGAAATGGTTGCCCAAGGGTTGGGTCAGTATTCGACTTAACCAGGCCACCGGTCGGTTGGGGAAGTTGCGCAGCGTCTCAGACAGCGCTTGGGCCGCTTCATACAGACATTGCGCCATGGCGTACTCCACCAAGGGCAAATCCGACTGCTGCCGCCCGTCCATCTCATAGTTACGCAGTACCGCCGAGCCCAGATAGAGCTGGCTGAGCACGTCGCCTAAGCGCGCGGAGATCATCTCACGTCGCTTGAGATCGCCCCCCAGCGTCAGCATGGCCAGATCGGTGACAATGGCGAGGTTGGCAGACAGGCGACTCAACTGCTGATAATACTGGGCGGTTGGCCCGGCCACCGGCTTGTCAGCAAAGCGCGCGCCGGTTAAACCGTGCCCCAGTGACACCAAGGCGTTGCGGCCGGAGAACACCAGATGCGACATCAGCAAGCTGTCGAAGCGATTGAGCCCAGCCTCGGCATCGGGATCGGCCACCGCTTCCATCTCCGCCAGCACGTAGGGGTGACATCGGGTCGCGCCCTGACCGAAGATCATCAGATTACGGGTGAGGATATTGGCCCCTTCCACGGTAATGGAGACCGGGCTGGCGATATAGGCGTGGGCCAGGTAGTTATTGGGCCCCAATTGAATGCCCTTGCCCGCCTGGATATCCATGGCGTCGTTGATCACCGAACGGCCCAACTCGGTCATGTGGTACTTGGCGATGGCAGTCACCACCGACGGCTTTTGATTGCTGTCGATGGCGGTTAGGGTCAGCTTACGCGCGGCTTCCAATATATAGGTATTGCCGGCAATGCGACCCAGCGCTTCCTGTACCCCTTCGAATTCGCCGATGTTGACCCCAAACTGGCTGCGCACCGCGCAATAAGCGCTGGTGCTGCGGGTGGCCAGGTGCCCGGTGGCGGTGGCCAGCGCGGGCAGTGAGATCCCACGGCCGGCCGACAGGCATTCCACCAGCATGGGCCAACCCTTGCCCGCATAGTCGACGCCACCGATGATCCAATCCAGCGGAATAAACACGTCCTGGCCCCGGGTGGTGCCATTCATAAAGGCCATGCCCAGTGGGTTATGGCGATTGCCGGCTTCGACCCCTGGATGGGAGGTGGGGATCAAGGCGCAGGTGATCCCGATCTCGGCTTCGTTACCCAGCAGGCTATCAGGATCGCGCATTTTAAACGCCAAGCCTAACACGGTGGCGACCGGCGCCAGGGTGATGTAACGCTTATCCCAGGTTAGGCGCACGCCCAGCACCTGTTCGCCCTCAAACTCCTGACGACAGACAATGCCCTCGTCGGGGATAGCGCCCGCATCCGAGCCGGCGGTCGGACCGGTTAAGGCGAAACAGGGGATCTCAGTCCCATCCGCCAGCGCCGGTAACCAACGCTCTTTTTGCGCTTGGGTGCCGTAATGGGACAGCAACTCACCGGGGCCGAGCGAGTTCGGCACCATCACGGTGACCGCGACGCTGATGGAGCGGGTGGCGATCCGCGAGACGATGGTGGAGTTGGCGTAGGCGGAGAATTCCAGGCCGCCGTACTGCTTGGGGATGATCAGCGCAAAGTATTTCTCGCTGCGCAGGTGCTGCCAGATCGCCTCGGGCAGATCCTTGCTGTCGACGATGGCGTGATCGTCGATCATCGCCAGCAGGGTTTCCACCGGCCCATCCAAGAACGCCTTCTCCTCGTCGGTCAGACGATTGGCCGGGTAGCTGTGCAATTGATTCCAATCCGGAGAGCCGCGAAACAGCTCGCCGTCCCACCAAACGTTGCCTGCCTCCATCGCTTCGCGCTCGGTCTGCGACAGGGGCGGCAATACCCGTTTCATAAACTCAAACGCCGGCCGGGTGATCAACTGGCGTCGTATGTCCTTTACCGCAAAGATCACCACCACAGCGATGATCAACAGAAACATCAAGGTCATGAGCGTTCCTTATTTCGATCCATGAATAAATTGTGGCAACGGGGCCGAAACGCCCGCTGCCACGTAGGGAATGATACGTCGTAATACCGATTCTACGTCATTGCTTTCAATGAAGTCAGCACGGGCGATATCAACCAGAGCGTCGTAGGAGCTCATGGTAAACACCAGCGTCCCAAGACTGAAGTGCATCCGCCAGAACACTTCCACGGCGGGGACATGCGGTGCCGCTTGATGCACCACTTGCACGATCTTATCCAGCACCGCGCCGTGATTCGTGGTCACAAACCAGCGCAAGTGGCCCTGATTTTCAATATAGCCCCGTCCGAGCAATTGCAGGAAGATAGCGGTGCCATTGGGACGCACTTCATTGACCGACATCATCGGTTCTACGATCGCCTCAAAGACCTCCTCTAACGTCAGCGCGTGCTCCGCCTCTTGCGCTTCCAACGCCCGCGCCATCGCCGGCATGGCAATATCCAGATAGCGCGCCAACACCGCCTGGATCAACTCCTTCTTAGAGCCGAAGTGATAATTGACTGAGGCCAAATTCACCTCGGCCTTACTGGTAATGAGCCGCAGCGAAGTCTCGGAGAATCCACGCTCGGCAAACAGCCGCTCCGCTGCGTTTAAGATCCGTTCTTTGGTGCTAAGTCTATGAGCCATAACAGCGCTATCCCAAGCTTATTATTTAAAACGTTCGTTTAAAATAAGCGGGGGTCATGGCTTTGTCAAAGATCTGCCCCTGTGAGAATCAACGCCCTTCCACAGCCTATCTCACACCTGCAACACAAAAAGCATTGTCTTTTTTACTGAATTAAGGAACCGGCTGGTTAATTTTTGGTCATACTTGTTGTAACACCCTCTCCCTGGACCCGGTGGGATCCAATCTGTCATTTGCCGTCGGGTCTTTTTTTCTTCGTTGTCCTCGGCCCCGTTGCTCGCAAAAACTTGCGACTGAGACGGGGCCGCCATGGGGCAAACGCTTCCCTCCCCTCACAGGGCAAGATCAGCTTTCAGTCACTTAACTCGATCTGGGCACGAACCGCTCAACAATTAACCGTCAGCAGATGTAACTCACGCGTCCTTCCGGTATAATCCGCCAACTTTTTTATTCCGAGACACGGGAACACGACGACGCCTATGACCGTTCATACCTTTGATCCCCAAGACGACACCCCGCAGGTTGCCGTCCAGCCCAACACCACGCACGCCACCAAAGTCGCTCCGGCCCTGGGCCAAGGCAGCGGCTCCCGCATTGGCTTTGTGAGCTTAGGCTGTCCCAAAAACCTGGTGGATTCCGAGCGGATCCTGACCCAGCTTCGGATCGAAGGCTACGACATCGTCAATACCTATGAAGGCGCCGATCTGGTGATCGTCAACACCTGTGGCTTCATCGACTCCGCCGTACAGGAATCGCTGGACACCATTGGCGAGGCCCTCAAGGAGAACGGTAAGGTACTGGTAACCGGCTGTTTAGGGGCGAAAGAGGATGAGATCACCCAGATCCACCCTAAAGTGCTGGGCGTCACTGGCCCGCACGCCTATGAGATGGTACTGGAGCAAGTGCATGCGCACTTACCTAAGCCTGAGCACGATCCCATGACCTCCCTCATTCCGGATCACGGTGTCAAGCTGACCCCGCGTCACTACGCCTATTTGAAGATCAGTGAAGGCTGTAACCACAAGTGCACCTTCTGCATCATCCCATCCATGCGCGGCGATCTGGACAGCCGTCCGATCGGCAACGTGCTGGATGAAGCCAAGCGCCTCAAAGACGCCGGCGTCAAAGAGCTGCTGGTGATCAGCCAGGACACAGGCGCCTATGGTGTCGATACCAAGCACCGTACCGGCTTTTGGAACGGCATGCCGGTCAAAACCGCCATGCTGGAGCTGTGTCAGAAACTGGCCGAGTTTGGCATTTGGGTGCGACTGCACTACGTCTACCCTTACCCGCATGTGGCCGATCTGATGCCCTTGATGGCCGAAGGCAAGATCCTGCCCTACTTGGATATCCCATTCCAGCACGCCAGCCCAAGCGTATTGAAGCTGATGAAGCGCCCCGGCAATGCCGAGCGCACGCTGGAACAGATCAAAGCTTGGCGAGCGCAGTGTCCGGATCTGGTGATCCGCTCCACCTTCATCGTCGGTTTCCCCGGTGAAACTGAAGAAGACTTCCAACTGCTGCTGGACTGGCTAGAAGAGGCCCAGCTCGATCGCGTCGGCTGCTTTAAGTACAGCCCGGTGGAAGGCGCTAAGGCCAACGAGATTGAAGATCAGATCTCCGAAGAGGTAAAGGAAGAGCGTTACCAACGCTTTATGGCCGTACAGGCGCGGATCAGCCGAGATAAGTTGGCGGATCGCGTCGGTCAGGAGATGTTGGTGATGGTCGATGAGATCGGTGAAGACGGCGCCATTGGCCGCAGCTATGCCGATGCGCCGGAGATCGACGGCAAGGTGGTGATCGGCGGCGAGTACGATCTCAACCCTGGCGACATGGTCTGGGTCAGCATCGAATTCTCTGACGATCACGATCTATTTGGCACTTTGGTCGAAGACGACGCGTGATCCCCCACGAAAAAGGCCGCGTTTGCGGCCTTTTTTAGCGCCATTGAAACCCGTTCGCTGCCATTCGCCAACATTACCCACCAGTAGCGTGCAACGTGCGGGCTACATCCGCCAGTTTTCACTTGTTTTTGATGCCGACGTACTTCTACAATCCTCGGTCGCAAAGCTGACACCAATAAATAAAACCAGATCAGCACAATTTTTCATTATGGAAGTTACGCATGAGTTCAAAGTCGATTGATACCGGTGCTGAAGCCGGTGTAGAACAAAGTGGCGCGTTTCGACGTTTCCTGGATGTGGTAGAGCGGCTCGGTAACCTGCTGCCTCACCCCATCACCCTGTTTGCCATCTTCTGCGCTGGCGTGATCCTGCTCTCCGGGATCGCGAGTTTCTTTGGTCTGTCCGTGGGCGATCCGCGTTCGCTGGACCCCGTAACGCAGCTACCGACAGAGCAGATCACCGTATTTAGCTTGCTCAGTGCCGAGGGCCTGCGCATGATCGTCTCGAATATGGTCACCAACTTCACCGGCTTTGCTCCGCTGGGTACCGTGCTGGTGGCCCTGCTGGGTGTTGGCGTTGCCGAACGTGCAGGCTTGATCTCTGCGGCGCTGCGCGGCCTAGTGATGGGCGCTTCACCACGCCTGGTAACCTTTATTGTCGTCTTCGCCGGGATCATCTCCAACACCGCATCCGAGCTCGGCTATGTGGTGCTGGTGCCGCTGGCCGCGATGATGTTCCACTCGCTGGGACGCCACCCTTTGGCTGGCCTGGCGGCCGCCTTTGCCGGTGTGTCCGGCGGCTATTCAGCCAACCTGCTGCTGGGTACCGTCGACCCGCTACTGTCTGGGATCACCGAAACCGCGGCCCACATCATCGATCCAACCTATACCGTTGGCCCTGAAGCCAACTGGTTCTTCATGATCGTCTCCACCTTTGTGGTCTCCGGTCTGGCGATGTTCGTCACCGAAAAGATCGTCGAGCCGCGCTTGGGCAAATACGATGTGTCCGAAGCCGCCGAAGACGTCGAGCATGACGAGATGGCGGCACTGAGCGAGTCAGAGAAGCGTGGCCTGAAAGCCGCCGGTCTGACCATTCTGGGTCTGTCCGTTCTGCTGGCGCTGTCCGTGGTGCCGGAGTGGGGCCCGCTGCGTCACCCAGAAACCGGTCTTGTGGCTGGCTCGCCGTTCCTGCGCGGGATCGTGGTGTTCATCTTCTTCTTCTTCGCCATTCCCGGCATGATCTACGGCCGCATCGTGGGCACCATCAAGAACGATCGTGATGTGATCGACGCGATGAGCCATTCCATGTCGACCATGGGCATGTACATCGTACTGGTGTTCTTTGCGTCTCAGTTCGTGGCTTACTTTAGCTGGACCAATCTGGGGGCGATCACCGCTGTGGGCGGCGCCAGCTTCCTCAACAGCATCGGTCTGGACGGCCCACTGCTGTTCATCTGCTTTATCATGGTGTGCGCCTTTATCAACCTGATGGTGGGCTCCGCGTCGGCTCAATGGGCGGTCACGGCGCCGATCTTCGTGCCGATGCTGATGCTGGTCGGCTACGCGCCAGAGACCATTCAGGCGGCGTACCGGATCGGTGACTCGGTCACCAATATCATCACCCCGATGATGAGCTACTTTGGCCTGATCCTGGCCGTGGCCACCCGCTACAAGAAGAACTTGGGGATCGGCACACTGGTCGCGACCATGCTGCCATACTCCTTGGTGCTGTTCGTCGGCTGGACGTTGCTGTTCGTGATCTACGTCTTCGTCTTGGGCTTGCCGGTTGGCCCAGGCTCACCGACCTATTACACCTTGTAATCGCCACGGCGTTTATCAAAAAGCCCGCGACTGGTCGCGGGCTTTTTGCTGTCTGGTGTCCCGTGCGGCACAGAAGGCTTGCCAAAGGGAGCGGCAGAGCGACTGGCGACACTCAGCCCTTTTGGTGCCGCTCCCGATTCTCCTGCTTCTGCCTCGCGCTCTTGCGCATCAAGACATACACCGCGCCGGTCCCTCCGTGCTGCCGCAGGGCACTGTGGTAGGCCAACACCTCAGGGACATTGGGCAGCCATTTGGCCAAGTAGCTCTTAAGTACGCCGCGAAACGGCTTTGAGTTAAGTCCTTTGCCATGCAGTACCAAAGCACAGCGGATGTCATTGCGTTGACAATCGGCGACAAACTGCAGCAAGGCACGCCGCGCCTGTTCAACCGTGTGGCCATGCAGATCGAGCCGAGCATCGATCTCATACTTACCGAGTCGGAGATTTTTATACACCCCGTGCTGCATGCCGCCGCGGGTCCAGCCGATCACGTCTTCCGGATCGATCGGCTCAACCGCTTCTAGCGACAGCTCATCGCTGGCTTCGGCCGACTCCGCCATCGCCGCGCGCCGGCGCGCCAACTGGGCTTCGGTCACACTGGTCGCTGCCCTATCCACCACCTTGTCGCCTGTGCTCATGGGTACCACATCCGACATGGCTTCAAGAAACTGTGAGTGTTCATGCTGATCCATTGAGATCCCCTTAAGCCTATCGTTGTTCTAAGGCAATTATACCCTCACTGCCAGCCCCCCGATCCAGCACCGCATCACATTGGCGCGCCCCCCTGTTGCCAGCCGCGGGCGCAATCACACTTTGTAAAGCTTTGCCGCTTTACAACTGAGTGAGGTACGTCATGATTGTTAACAACTTGCCATCATTGAGGCTGAGATCTTGCTACTGCGAAGCGGCTTACTTATCGTCGCCCTGCTTATGGGCCAACACGCCCTCGCCGCCGAGTTGGATCAGCAGATCAATCAGATCTACGACCGCTTCGTCACCGCCTACCAAACGCTGGATGCCAGCCCATTGATGACCCAATACCGCGATGACGCCTGCATGATGGGGGTGTCCGAAAAGGATGGTTTTTTTACCGGTAAAGATGAGATCGAGATAGCCTATCAACGCTGGTTCGATCGGATCAAGGCGCGAGAAGGCGCCATCGACATCCGATTTCGGGTGATCAGTCGGCAGACGCAGCAACAACGGGTGACCGACGCCGGGTTCTATCTGATCCGCTACAGCCCGGACAACGAGCACCATCAAGCCGCGACCGAGTTTGCGGGAAAGTTCATCATGAATTTTCAGCATGACCAAGACGCAAGCTGGCAGATCAGCATTGATTCAGCCAGTCGGGTCAAAGCGGAGCTGTTCCATCAGGCCGTTGCGCAAGAAGGGCTGTACTTCGCAGCGCCGTTCACGATAATGGCGGCAACACCCAATCAACCTTAACAACCATGATCTTATGCCCTTGCGGTAGTAGCCAAACCTACCCACAGTGTTGCCAACCCCTTCACCAAGGAAAGCAGAGCGCAACCAGCCCAGAGCAGTTGATGCGCTCGCGTTATTGCGCCTACGTGCAGCACCAAACCCACTATCTGCTCGACACCCACCACCCGGACTACCGTGACGGATTAACCCTCGATGCCTTGGCCGAAGCCTGTGAAACAACAAGCTGGGATCATCTCGAGATCGTGATGGCGCCGCCGGTGCAGGGCAATGAAGGAACGGTGGAGTTTAAGGCCTGGTATCAGCAACCCGAAGGCTTAGGCGTGCTGCATGAGCGTTCACGCTTCCTGCGGGAGAACCAACAATGGTTTTACTGTGATGGCGAATTTGGGCCCGCAGCGCTCAAAGCCGGCCGCAATGATCCCTGCCCTTGTGGCTCGGGAAAAAAATTTAAGCGATGCTGCGGCTAACGGGCTCCGGCGATTGCTGCGCCAGCAAGCCTTCGATGATCTGAGGCAATACCGCTTTGCTATAGAGGAAACCTTGGGCCTGATCGCAGAGGTGGCGTCGCAAGAACGTCGCCTGAAACTCGTTTTCGACCCCCTCGGCCGTGATCGACAACCCCAGCGCTTTCCCCATGGCGATTATCGCCGGCACGATCTGCCGGCTTTCGCTGGACCCTTCGAGATCGGCCACAAAGGTGCGATCGATCTTCAGCTTGTCGACCGGCAACTGCTTCAGATAACTCATTGAGCTGTAGCCGGTACCAAAGTCATCGATGGCCAATACCAGTCCCAACTCCCCAAGTTGATCACACAACTGATTCACCCGCTCGAGATCTTCCATCAAGCTGGTTTCGGTGATCTCGAGCACCAAGGTGCCCGGCCGGATCCGATAACGGTTCAACTGTGACCAGCAGATCTCAAACAGATCCTCCGACAGCAGCTGTTTCACTGACACATTGACGTGCATCTGAAACCGCGGCCAGCGCCGTTGCCACAGGTGAAGCTGATACAGGGCCGACTCCAGCACCCAACGGCCGATCCCCTGGATATGGCCCGTTTGCTCCGCCAACTCGATAAAGCGCCCCGGGTACATCAGGCCAAGCTGGGGGTGCTGCCAGCGTAACAAGGCTTCGGTACCCATGATCCGATCCGTTTTCATATCCATCACAGGCTGATACATCAACTGAAACTGACGCCGCGACAGGGCCTCATCAAGATCGGACTCTATCTGAGTCCGGCCGCGATACTCGGTCAGCAACGGCAGATCAAACACCCAACAGCAGCGCCGCTTTTTGGCCTCTGCCATCGCCAGATCCAGCGCCACCAAAGGGCTGATCTCATCCAGTGGCTGCGACGCCTGCCAACCTGCCACGGACACGCCAATATTGACCCGCCGTTGCTCAATACTGAATGGCCCCTCCAGTCGTTTCCTCATTGTCTCCGCCAATGCCTCGAGCGGTAGGGTTGGCGCCTGGCTGAACGCGACCACAAACTCATCCGCGCCGATCCGATAGAGTCGATGCTCACCCAGCCGGGTACTGCCATAACTCAAGCGCCGCGCGAACTCGATCAGCACCTTGTCGCCGATCGGATCGCCATAGCCATCGTTGACCGACTTAAACCCGTTGAGATCGAACAGCAGCATGGCCTCGGCCGCTCGCTCTTTTAGGTCACGCTGGAGGCAGTAACGGTTATACAGCCCGGTCAACTGGCAGCGCCACGCTAACCGCTCAAGCTCATGCCGGTGCTTATGGCTACCGGTGAGCTCCTCGGACGCCAGCAGCACAAAGCGTTCCTGCTGATCCGTCACTATGGTGCTGAGCTGGAAGCGAAACCAGTGCTCAGTACCGTCATGGCGCTGCATGCTGATCTCACCCGATTGCTCGCCTTGGGCGATCGCAGCTTGCAGCAGTTGCTCAGCCCGCTGCGGATGCTGCTGAAACACCCCCAACTCACGCACCGGCTGATCGACCACCTGCTCTCGAGCTTGGCCCACAAAAGCCAGGTAGGCCTCATTGGCGTAAACCACCTTGAGACTGTTGATCTCAGCGATAATGATCCGCCGCGTCGATTGGTCAATGGCAAACTTAAACAGATCGAGCCAGTTGCGTTGTTCCGAGCCGCGCTCACGTCCCAGCGCCAAGGTTAACTGATGGCCCACCTGGGACAGCCACTGAACTTCGGCGTCCTGCCAACGCCGAGGGGATAACGACTCGACGCAGAGGATCCCCACCATTTTGCCATTCAGGTATAACCCCACATCCAGCATACTGTGGATCCCATGGGGGATGAGGTAGCCAGGATTGAGCGCCGCCGTCGCCGGATGGAGACGAGCCGAGTCGGCCTTGAGAATGGCATGCGTGTGAAGAAAGTCGAAATAGGAAGGAAACTCAGAGGAGCGCAGTGGACGATCCTCGATCGGCGCGCCTTGACGCTGGTAACGACACACCGGCATTAATGTCTGCAATGTGTCATCAAACAGCCAGACCGAACTGGTTCCTACGGCCAGCTCCCCACACATCAACTCCGCCGCAATTTGGGCCATCGCCGCAAAGGAGGTGTGGCCGCTATTAAGGCTACGTTCCAGTTTGATTAAAGCGTTGGTGCGTCCCTGCTCCATCCCGGCTTCATCCAGCTCAAGTAAAAAACAAGGTTTACACTAGCGCGTAAACCTTGCTTATTCAACAGCTTGTAGTTTGATGATACGGTTAGCCTAGCGCCATCTCGAAGATCAATCGTTCAGCCGCACATGAGAAGCTCAAGCGGCCTGTCAGGCGCTGAGCATCCTGCTCCCATTCCGAGGCGATCTGCACATCACTGAACCGCTGCTTCGCGTTTGCGGCGATGGCATCGAACTGCGCTTGGGCACTGACTTGGTCCGTCGACGCGATCGGCAAGACAAGTACATTGTCCTCTTCGGCGATCACCGTACCGATCTCCATAAACGAGCCACAGCAATCCTGAACCGTATCCAGTGTTTTATTTTCCACGTTGACCTCAATTCACACTTAGGTTTGTCGTGTGATTATAGGCACTGCCCCAGCAATAACTGGGAGCAGGGTCACAGCCACAAGGTCACCGTCCGCGAGACATTCGCTTGCGGCAATCGAGTCGCTCTATTATGCGGTGGAATGCAAGTATTGGCTTTGCAAACGTTGCTGGGCAATGAGATCAGCCAAGTCCATCTGTGGCGGCAGCGTTTTCATCTGCTCTTTAATGGCTTCCTGCTTGCCGGCCCAGGGCTCGGCGTTATTGAGTGCTTGCTGCAGACCGTAGGGATATTCACCCCGAACATCCAATGCCGCGGGTCGCAAGCAGTCTTGCAAGCGCGACTGGGTCAACCCCCCTTGTTGAAAGGCGTCAGCCACCTCGATGGAGTGGCTCGCATCCTTATACTCTTGCTGCGCAGGTAACGGCTCAGCCAATTCAAATCGCTGACGCATCGAACGGGGCTCGCTTTGCTCGGTGCGATCCAGCTGAAATTGGCTCTGAAAACGTACATCCTGAACCATCATCGACAGCAACAGGCCAAAATCCCCGCGGCGGTTCTCATGGACCGCTTGGCTTAGGGAACTGCCCAGTTGCAATTCGTTGATTAAAATGGCGTCAGGACGCATAGAAAATATCCAAAAATCATCGGTTCATAAGGTTTATCGCCTTAAGCCCTCAAAACTTTAGAAATAATTTGTCCTTGAAGGCTTTACAGATCCGTTTCGGCTGATAATATACGCCCCGCACTTGAGGAGGGGTTCCCGAGTGGCCAAAGGGAACAGACTGTAAATCTGTCGGCTCTGCCTTCGAAGGTTCGAATCCTTCTCCCTCCACCATCTGCTCATTCACCTGAGCCCTGTGCACACAATTTAGCAACACCCCGTGGAGGGGTTCCCGAGTGGCCAAAGGGAACAGACTGTAAATCTGTCGGCTCTGCCTTCGAAGGTTCGAATCCTTCTCCCTCCACCATCTTTCTCGCTGATGCTCATGCGTCATCGAAACACAATTTGGCGCACCGTCCTTTGGCTTTGGTGCACCAATATAGCAACACCCCGTGGAGGGGTTCCCGAGTGGCCAAAGGGATCAGACTGTAAATCTGACGGCTCCGCCTTCGAAGGTTCGAATCCTTCTCCCTCCACCATTTTTCTCGCTGATGCTCACGCGTCATCGAAACACAATTTGGTACACCGTCCTTTGGCTTTTGGTGCACCGATATAGCAACACCCCGTGGAGGGGTTCCCGAGTGGCCAAAGGGAACAGACTGTAAATCTGTCGGCTCTGCCTTCGAAGGTTCGAATCCTTCTCCCTCCACCATCTTTCTCGCTGATGCTCACGCGTCATCGAAACACAATTTGGCGCACCGTCCTTTGGCTTTGGTGCACCAATATAGCAACACCCCGTGGAGGGGTTCCCGAGTGGCCAAAGGGAACAGACTGTAAATCTGTCGGCTCTGCCTTCGAAGGTTCGAATCCTTCTCCCTCCACCATCTTTCTCGCTGATGCTCACGCGTCATCGAAACACAATTTGGCGCACCGTCCTTTGGCTTTGGTGCACCAATATAGCAACACCCCGTGGAGGGGTTCCCGAGTGGCCAAAGGGATCAGACTGTAAATCTGACGGCTCCGCCTTCGAAGGTTCGAATCCTTCTCCCTCCACCATTTTTCTCGCTGATGCTCACGCGTCATCGAAACACAATTTGGTACACCGTCCTTTGGCTTTTGGTGCACCGATATAGCAACACCCCGTGGAGGGGTTCCCGAGTGGCCAAAGGGATCAGACTGTAAATCTGACGGCTCCGCCTTCGAAGGTTCGAATCCTTCTCCCTCCACCATTTTTGACAATGACGCTGGTTTTCCGGCGGCTATAATCTAAAGACTCCTGGAGGGGTTCCCGAGTGGCCAAAGGGAACAGACTGTAAATCTGTCGGCTCTGCCTTCGAAGGTTCGAATCCTTCTCCCTCCACCATCTTTGCTAACGCCACCCTTCAGGGTGGCGTTTTGCGTTTCAACAACGCTTGCGCGTTGCGCTCCTCTCCACAGATCCTTATTGCAGCTACGAGCGCTGCCAACCGCCGGTTCGAACACCCAACGCACTTCCCCATCTCGCGTCAGGAAAAATCACTACACTGAAAGAAACCGTTCAACAACAGGATCCTCCATGACGCCATCCATCGTCATTACCGGCTGCCAGGGATTAATCGGCCAAGCCTTGGTACGTACCCTCGCGCCCACCGCCCCCATCATCGCCATCGATCTTCATCCCCCAAGATCAGATCTATTTCCCGATCTTGCCGTTGAGCAGGTCCAGCTGGACGTCAGCCGCGAATCTGAGATCCAGTCGTGGGCTCAGGGCATCAAACCCGGCGCGCTCTGCGGGCTGATCAACAACGCCGCCATTGCCTATCCGTATCAACCGTCACTGTCCGAGCTGCCGCTTGAGCACTGGCAAAAGGTATTGGACGTCAATCTCACCGGCCCTATGTTGATGAGCAAGCACCTGATCCCCGCTCTAGCCGAGGGAAGTGGCATCGTCAATATCGCTTCAACCCGGGCACATCAGTCCGAGCCCAATTGCGAAGCGTACGCAGCCTCTAAAGGTGGGCTCGTTGCCTTGACCCATGCCTTGGCGATCAGCCTGGGTCCCAAGCTCCGAGTCAATTGCATCAGCCCTGGCTGGATCAGCGACGATCCTTCACTGTCGGACGCCGATCACGATCAACACCCCTGTGGCCGCGTTGGCCGTCCAGAAGATGTTGCTCATTTAGCTGCCTTTCTGCTGAGCCAACAAAGTGGCTTTGTGACCGCCCAGAACTGGACGGTCGATGGGGGGATCGGTCAAAGGATGCGCTACGAAGAGTGATCCTGCTTGAGCGGTTTGAGCAAATAGCTTAGGCCGTTGTGTTTGATCTCAAGGATCAACGCCAGTTTGGGCCCGAGGGGCGGTGCCGGCCACCCCTTGTTCTGCATCCACACCAGATAGGCGATCGGCAGTCGAATGAGAGGTTGGCCCGCATACTTGCCAAAGGGCATGGTTTCGTTCGCCAGTTCGCTTAACAGCTTAGGCTCCATTGGGTTACCATTCTGCGCTTGGAATATGACTCGCATTATACGGAAAAAACTATGCCTCGCAGTTGGGTTAACTGGGCCATCGCTCAGATCGAAGCCGATTTTCAGCGTAGCGCGGACACGCACCTGATCAAACTGGATCTGCCCGCCCTCCCCCAGATCGACATCTACCTTAAAGATGAAAGCACCCATCCAACCGGCAGCTTGAAGCATCGCCTGGCGCGCTCGCTGTTCTTGTACGCCCTGAGCAATGGTTGGATCCAACAAGGGACGCCAGTGATCGAAGCCTCCTCCGGCTCCACCGCCATCTCGGAAGCTTACTTCGCTCGCCTGTTAGGCTTACCCTTCATTGCGGTGATCCCCAAGTCCACCGCGCAAAAGAAGATCGATCAGATCGAATTTTACGGTGGCCGGTGCCACCTGGTTGCCCCCAGCGAGATCTACACAGAAAGTGCCCGCTTAGCCAAAGAGATGAACGGTCACTATATGGATCAGTTCACCTACGCCGAGCGCGCCACCGACTGGCGCGGCAACAACAACATTGCCGATTCCATCTTTAATCAGATGCAGCGCGAGCGCTTCCCCGAGCCCAGCTACATCGTGATGAGCCCAGGTACCGGTGGCACATCGGCCACCATCGGCCGCTACCTGCGCTACCAACAACACAACACCCAGTTATGTGTGGTCGATCCGGATAACTCCGTCTTCTTTGACTTCTACCACCAGCGCGATCCCGCACTTACCAGCGCGTGCGCGTCCAACATCGAAGGGATCGGCCGACCACGGGTTGAGCCTTCCTTTATCCCCGATGTGGTCGATGAGATGCGCCAGATCCCAGACACTGCCTCCATCGCCACCATGCAATGGCTCAGTGGCATACTGGGCCGCAAAGTGGGCGCCAGTACCGGCACCAACCTCTATGGCGTGCTGCAACTGGCCAGCGAGATGCAAGCCCGTGGCGAGTCAGGCTCCTTGATCACCCTATTGTGTGATTCGGGAGAGCGCTATCTCGACAGCTACTATTGTGATCAGTGGGTTTCGGATCGGATCGGCGATCTGCAGCCCTATCAATCTGCGTTACAACACTTCCAGCAAACCGGCGAACTGAAGGAGCCTGCACAATGAACAGCAAACGCATTGCCGTGGTCGTCTTCTCAGGCGGGCAGGACTCGACCACCTGCCTGGTGCAGGCCCTGCAGCAATTTGATGAAGTCCACGCCCTCACCTTCGACTATGGCCAGCGTCATTCGCAGGAGATCGAGGTCGCCAAGATCCTTGCCAAGCAACTGGGTGCCACGGCCCATAAGATCATGGACGTCGCCCTCCTCAATGAGCTGTCTCCGTCGGCATTGACCCGAGACAGCATCCCCGTCGACACCGGGTTAAAGGACTTACCCAATACCTTTGTGCCGGGCCGCAATATCCTGTTTCTGACATTGGCAGGGATCTACGCCTACCAGATCGGCGCTCAAACCGTGATCACCGGCGTCTGCGAAACCGACTACTCCGGCTATCCCGATTGCCGTAACGACTTTGTTCAGGCACTGGAAAAGGCGCTGGTACTGGGAATGGATCGACCACTCGAGCTTCGCACACCGCTGATGTGGCTGGACAAGGCCGAAACCTGGGGACTGGCGGATCATTACGGTGCGCTGGCGCTGGTGCGGGATGAAACCCTGACCTGCTACAACGGCCAGATCGGCTCGGGCTGTGGCGAATGCCCGGCTTGCCAGTTACGTGCCAATGGATTGGCGCAATATCAAGCCGATAAGGCAACCTATCTGGAACAGGTTAAGCATAAGTGTGAACTCGACTAACTCACCCTCTCCACAAAAGGAAGCCGCCCGCCCGGCTGCCAAGGGCTTTGGCCTGCCGAGCTGGGATCAGCTCGGGTTACCACTGCTCCTGACGCTGCTGGCCCTGCTCTGCTGGCTGTGGCCCGGAAGCCACGAAAACCTGATCTGGTCTCGCCAAGCGTTGGCACAAGATCAATGGTGGCGCATGTGGACCGGTCACTTGCTGCACTCCAACACCCACCACCTGCTGCTGAATCTGGCCGGGCTGGCCGCGATCTTCGCGCTGCATCAGCCGCACTATCGCACCCTGCCCATGCTCACTCTCAGTGTCTTGTTGATGGGGCTGATCAGCCTAGGGATCTGGTGGGGCGTACCGGGGATCGAGCGCTATGTCGGACTTAGTGCCTTACTCCATGGCTTGTTTACCTGGGGCGCGCTGCAGGATATTCGCCGAGGCTGGCGCAGCGGCTGGCTGTTGCTGCTTGGCGTGATCGCCAAGGTCGGCTGGGAGCAGTTCTCGGGGGGCAGCGAGTCCACCAGCGCGCTGATCGACGCCCGCATCGCGGTGGAATCCCATCTGCTCGGCGTCGTCAGTGCTCTGTTCATCTTCCTGTTGTTGCGTCTTTACCACTGGGCTCGGTAGCTGCCGCTGCCTTCACCAGTAAGAAAGCTCTCTGCCATGAGCCGCATGGCGCGGTCATGATCCCCAGCCATCGCGGCGTGATACTGAGCGTCTGCCGAAACCTTCTGCTTGATCGCGCCAGCAGCGGTGGGGAAATCCCGCAACAGATCATTGATGTCCATCGGCTCAACCACCCCCTCTACGGGAGCGGGCGTGTTGTCGGTACCGAAATAGGCCAAACCATCCACCTGAGGTACCCCGCTTTGGCTCAGGACCGAGCGGATCTTTGCTTGCTGTAATGCGGAATATCGATCGATCGAAGGGGGCGTCCAGATCACCGCAGCGATCGCCGCCCCGCCTAAGATCCCGAATAATGCCCAACGGCGAACAGACCAAACCATACAACCTCCAACGCCTATCCGTCTTAAGGTAAGTATGGCTCAATCAGCCACATTCAGCTCAGCGCCACCAATTGCTCATGTAACTGAGTCACTTGGTCGCGTATTGCCGCCGCCTGCTCGAACTCCAAGTCCTTCGCATGCTGGTACATCTGCTTCTCCAACTGGGCGATCTGTTTGCCCAACTGCTGCGGTGACAGGGCACGATAACTCGCCTTAGGCTCCGCCGCCTTACGCGGTGCACTGCCGCCTTTGCCGCCGCCAAGATCCATTACATCGGTGATCTTCTTATTCAGCCCCTTGGGCACGATGCCGTACGCCTGGTTGTGGGCCTCCTGCTTGGCACGACGTCGCTCGGTCTCCTCGATCGCCCGTTGCATTGAGCCGGTGATCTTATCGCCGTAGAGGATGGCCTTACCATTGACGTTACGCGCCGCCCGGCCAATGGTCTGGATCAAGGAGCGATCCGAGCGCAAAAAGCCCTCTTTATCGGCATCCAATATCGCCACCAACGAGACCTCTGGCATATCCAGCCCCTCCCGTAACAGGTTGATCCCGACCAGCACATCAAAGGCACCGAGACGCAGATCCCGGATGATCTCCACCCGCTCGACCGTCTCAATGTCGGAATGTAGATAACGCACCTTCTGGCCGTGCTCTTCCAGGTATTCAGTGAGATCTTCGGCCATCCGTTTGGTCAGCGTGGTCACCAACACCCGCTCCTGCAGCTTCACCCGAGCCCGGATCTCCGACAACAGATCATCCACCTGAGTGGTGACAGGCCGAACCTCTATCAGGGGATCCAGCAATCCGGTCGGGCGCACGACCTGCTCCACCACCTCGCCGCCAGACTTCTCCAGCTCGTACTTGGCGGGGGTCGCCGACACAAACACGGTTTGCGGGGCGATCGATTCAAACTCTTCAAACTTCAGCGGCCGGTTGTCCATGGCCGAAGGCAGACGAAACCCATACTCCACCAGATTGGTCTTGCGGCTGCGATCGCCCTTATACATGGCGCCGATCTGCGGCACCATGACGTGGGACTCATCGATCACCAGCAAACCATCGTCCGGCAAGTAATCCAGCAGGGTCGGTGGCGGCTCACCCGGTGCTCGGCCCGACAGATAGCGCGAGTAGTTCTCAATGCCCGAGCAATATCCCAACTCCAGCATCATCTCAATATCAAACTGAGTCCGCTCTTTGACCCGCTGCGCCTCAATCAACTTATTGTTTTCCAACAGTGACGCGTGCCGAGTGGCTAACTCAGCCTTGATCTTATCGATCGCCCCTAAAATGGTCTCGCGCGGCGTGACATAGTGGGTCTTGGGGTAGACGGTATAGCGAGTGACATGCCGCTCAACCGCGCCGGTCAACGGATCGAACACGCTGATCCGCTCGATCTCCTCATCAAACAACTCGATACGAACCGCGTCTCGCTCAGAATCCGCCGGAAAGATGTCGATCACCTCACCGCGCACCCGAAAGGTACCGCGCTCGAAGGCCGTATCATTGCGACTGTACTGCAGCTCAGACAAGCGTTTGAGAATGTCCCGCTGGTTCATAATGTCGCCGGTGCGCAGATGCAACAGCATCGACATATAGGATTTGGGATCGCCCAAGCCATAGATGGACGACACCGACGCCACCAAGATCACGTCCCGCCGCTCCATCAAAGACTTAGTCGCCGACAGCCGCATCTGCTCGATGTGGGCGTTGATCGAGGCATCCTTCTCAATAAAGGTATCAGTCGAAGGTACGTAGGCTTCCGGCTGATAGTAGTCGTAGTAAGAAACAAAATACTCGACGGCATTATCCGGGAAGAACTCCTTCATTTCGCCGTACAACTGAGCCGCGAGGGTCTTATTGTGCGCCAGTAAGATGGTGGGTCGCTGAAGCTGAGCAACCACATTGGCTACGGTGAAGGTCTTGCCTGAGCCGGTCACCCCTAACAACGTCTGGTGGGCCAACCCCGCCTCTAATCCCTCGACGAGTTGGTGGATCGCTTGGGGCTGATCCCCGGCGGGTTGAAACTGGGACTGAAGTTTAAACGGTCGGCTCATGCCCTACTGCACCTCGATCTTATCCTTAACCCCCTGTTGCCGGTTGCAGCAGAGGAAAAACCACATCCAGCGCCATGCGATGATGGCGGTGATCACGTTGGCGATCGCCGCACCCGCAAAAACGCCGGTCAGACCGGCAATTTTACCACCGATCCAAGCTAAAGGCAGATAGGTTAAGAACAATCGCACTACCGATAGGTTCAGCGCACTCATCGGTCGTCGCAAGGCGTTAAAGCTGGAGTTGGTCAGAATGATCACCCCCTGCGCGCCCCACGCCAGGGGCAGGATCATCACGATCAGCTGGATCGACGCCGACACCTCAGGCTCCTGACCAAACCAGTCGCCGATCTGGCCAGACAGCAGCAAGAGCAGCAAGGCGATGGCGCCCTGCCAGACCAACACAAACACGGTGACTTTATGGTACAGCAAGCGGACTCGGCTCATATGACCCGCAGCCGCGTTTTGACTGAGCAGCGGCGGCAGACTCATCGACAGCGTCAAGACCACGAGAATGGCGAGCGACTCCAGCCGACTGCCAACCCCTAACGCCGCCACCGCCGCATCACCATACTGCGCAACGATGGCGGTCATCGCTGCCATCGCAATGGGAGTCAGCATATTGGCCCCCGCTGCCGGCCCGGCGATCTGTAAGATCTGTCGGCTAGCCTCCCGCTGATTCGCCCAGCTTCGATACCAGCCCACCGCGTTCATCTGTTTGAGCAACATATAAAGAATGATGACGCTCGAGATCGCATAGGCACTGATAGTGGCCAAGGCCGCCCCCGCCAACCCTAACTCGGGAAAGGGACCGATCCCGAAGATCAACAGCGGATCTAACACGGCATTAATGAACGCACTGGCCGCCATCACGATGCTCGGCCCACGCGTGTTGCCATTGGCGCGCATCACAGCATTGCCGATCATCGGAAACGCCACAAACAAACCGCCGAGCAGCCACACCTCCATGTAAGAGTCGGTGAGCGCCCGCATCGACTCATCCGCCCCCAACAGTTGAAAGATCATGTCATGCCAGATCCACACCGGGACACACAACACCACCACCAATCCCGTCGATAAAACCAGAGCAGTTCCCCCGGTTGCACAGGCGCTTTGCTGATCCCCCTGACCCCGTGCCGTGGCAACCACCGTTGAGGTCCCTATCCCGAGGCCGATGACCATGGAAAAGATGGTAAAAGTGACCGGAAACGTAAACGAAAAAGCGGCTAGTTCCTCGGTTCCCAGCAAACTAACAAAATAGGCATCGACAAAGTTGAATGACATCAACAGGGTCATGGCCAATAACAAAGGCCAAGTCATCCGTTTCAGATGCGCGATCGGGTCGCCCTGCGTTAACTGGTGCTCGTGCATCTTCGTCACTGGCTTACCCACTGTGTTTTGACAATAGCGTCATTGAACGCCTTTAATGAACAATTCACAACCGATCACTAACATTTGCAACATCTGCAACGTTTCATGCGCAGCCGAGATTATCAAACTGAACTTTGTGTAATTCATTGATAAATAAGATAAGTAAAGTTATGCACAGATTTCATTCAACCTAACGCAAACCCTGTAACCACGCGGCTTTCTGCCCGCTGAAGTGGTGTAATCAACACGGTTATCCACAAAAACAGTGGATAACGCCGCCAAAGGCGCAGCAGTGCGGACTTGCCCAAAGTCAATACCCCTAATGACACCACTTTGGATTTTTTTACATTTAACTTTATTCGCTAAGTTACAGCGAGTTATTTGCTTTTTAGCCAGAGTAAAACCAAGATCGCCTTCCTAGGTTTGAACAAGTTTTCCTCAGTTTTCCGCCACATTGGTTACTACGCTAGCAGTCGCCAGCAAACCGGCATTTTTTTCGAGTTCTCGAGTTGACTCGCCCTAGGCCTCGATTTAATATGCGCTCCGTCTTCAGGTGATGCCTGAAACGTTCTGTTGCCCTTAGTTCGGTCGGTACAAAACAGCGGACTGTGCTCTTGTAAACATAAGCGTATGTCGCTGGTTCAAGTCCAGCTCAGCTTAAGGGACACCTGAGATGTCAGGCTAAACACATCACAATCTGTTCCCCTTTAGTTCAGTCGGTAGAACGGCGGACTGTTAATCCGTATGTCGCTGGTTCAAGTCCAGCAAGGGGAGCCACTTTTCTGAGACGTCAGGCTAAACACGTGACAATCTGTTCCCCTTTAGTTCAGTCGTTACAAAACAGCGGACTGTACTCTTGTAAACATAAGCGTATGTCGCTGGTTCAAATCCAGCTCAGCTAAAGGGAGCACCTGAGGTGTCAGGCTAAACACATCACAATCTGTTCCCCCTTAGTTCAGTCGGTACAAAACAGCGGACTGTACTCTTGTAAACATAAGCGTATGTCGCTGGTTCAAGTCCAGCAAGGGGAGCCACTTTTCTGAGACGTCAGGCTAAACACGTGACAATCTGTTCCCCTTTAGTTCAGTCGGTAGAACGGCGGACTGTTAATCCGTATGTCGCTGGTTCAAGTCCAGCAAGGGGAGCCACTTTTCTGAGACGTCAGGCTAAACACGTGACAATCTGTTCCCCTTTAGTTCAGTCGTTACAAAACAGCGGACTGTACTCTTGTAAACATAAGCGTATGTCGCTGGTTCAAATCCAGCTCAGCTAAAGGGAGCACCTGAGGTGTCAGGCTAAACACATCACAATCTGTTCCCCCTTAGTTCAGTCGGTACAAAACAGCGGACTGTACTCTTGTAAACATAAGCGTATGTCGCTGGTTCAAGTCCAGCAAGGGGAGCCACTTTTCTGAGACGTCAGGCTAAACACGTGACAATCTGTTCCCCTTTAGTTCAGTCGTTACAAAACAGCGGACTGTACTCTTGTAAACATAAGCGTATGTCGCTGGTTCAAATCCAGCTCAGCTAAAGGGAGCACCTGAGGTGTCAGGCTAAACACATCACAATCTGTTCCCCCTTAGTTCAGTCGGTACAAAACAGCGGACTGTACTCTTGTAAACATAAGCGTATGTCGCTGGTTCAAGTCCAGCAAGGGGAGCCACTTTTCTGAGACGTCAGGCTAAACACGTGACAATCTGTTCCCCTTTAGTTCAGTCGTTACAAAACAGCGGACTGTACTCTTGTAAACATAAGCGTATGTCGCTGGTTCAAATCCAGCTCAGCTTAAGGGAGCACCTGAGGTGTCAGGCTAAACACATCACAATCTGTTCCCCTTTAGTTCAGTCGGTAGAACGGCGGACTGTTAATCCGTATGTCGCTGGTTCAAGTCCAGCAAGGGGAGCCACTTTCGAAAAGCCTCGCATTGCGAGGCTTTTTTCGTATCCGTCAAACTCAGACTGTCGCCGCAGTCGGTAGAACGGCGGACTGTACTCTCTTAATGTCGGCGTATGTCGCTGCGCCAAGTCCAGCAAGGGGAGCCACTTTCGAAAAGCCTCGCATTGCGAGGCTTTTTCGTATCCGCCTAACTCAGACTGTTGCCGCAGTCGGTAGAACGGCGGACTGTACTCTCTTAACATCGGCATATGTCGCTGCCCCACGTCC
Source organism: Ferrimonas pelagia (assembly GCF_039543565.1). Lineage (NCBI taxonomy): Bacteria > Pseudomonadati > Pseudomonadota > Gammaproteobacteria > Alteromonadales > Ferrimonadaceae > Ferrimonas > Ferrimonas pelagia. The sequence continues at coordinate 44,255 of NZ_BAABJZ010000004.1, forward strand.
AGCAAGGGGAGCCACTTTCGAAAAGCCTCGCATTGCGAGGCTTTTTTCGTATCCGTCGAACTCAGACTGTCGCCGCAGTCGGTAGAACGGCGGACTGTACCCTCTTAATGTCGGCGTATGTCGCTGCGCCAAGTCCAGCAAGGGGAGCCACTTTTAGGATTAGCCCTGTTCCTCGGAACAGGGCTTTTTCGTAGCCGTCTAACTCAGACTGTCGCCGCAGTCGGTAGAATGGCGGACTGTACTCTCTTAACATCGGCGTATGTCGCTGCGCCGAGTCCAGCAAGGGGAGCCACTTTCAAACGAGCACCACACGATGCGGTACCAACCCAGCAAAAAGTGGTACCGATAGTCCGATGGACAGATAAGTACGCTAATACACACCGCAACTTAAGTGGACATCACCCCGTTTCACTTCCCATCACCAGAAAGCTTGACCGATCTCCTGTGCGCAGGTGTATCCTATACGCATATGTACGAAAAGGATTTTCTGCTGCTATGTTAGGTGTTCGCTTTGTCAGCGCCATGACTCTTATATTTGGTTTGGCGTCGCTGGCCATCACGATTGGCCTGAGCGTTGCTCAAACCAAAAATCAGATACAAGCCGATGTCGAGACGATCTCCGCAGCGCTGCAGGCGGATAACCGCCCCTCGGTCAAAACGCTGCGTCAGCAATTCCCTATCCAGTATGCCCGCGTACAGTTGGACTCTGGCACGGTTGCCGAGATCTTCGGTCAATTTAAACAGCCGCAGCATCCGTTAGGGCAGTTGCTCCCCGTGACCTTAGCGCAAGCATCCACTGTGACGCCTGAGTACGATGCTGAAGTCGGATTGGATATTGACCTTTATTTTCAGCGACATAACACCGGGTTGCTGCTCAGCAGCTTGGCGCTCACCGCGCTAACCGCTCTGCTTCTTCTGCTCGTTCAACTCCGAGCGAAACGGTTCCAGCAAGACCTCAATACCCTTAGCGTTGCCATCGAGCGCCTACCAAGCCTTGAACTGCCCAACATGATCAACGGCCTACAAGGTAAACTCACGCCATTAAGCCATGTCGTCATTCAAACGCGGGACCAGCTTCGCAGCCAACTGCAGTCACTCCATCGGATCAACACCGAGCAGGCCGAAGATGCATTACGAGATCCCATCACTCAGCTGGCGAACCGGGCTTCCTTTAACCTCGATATGGAAGACGATAAGAGTGACAACAAGGGCCAAGGTCACCTGGTATTGCTTCGAGCCAGCGCGCTCAACGAGCTCAACAATCGTATGGGCTCCCAAGCGGGTGACGCCTACCTCGCCACCATTGCCGGTTTATTGCAGCGAATAGTCAGCAACCAGTCGAAACTGGCCGTCTACCGCTACAGTGGCGCCGACTTTTTGATCCGCTGCCCCAACATGGAACACTCAGCCTTAATTAAGCTGGTCGAGCCCATCACCAAGCAACTGTCCGACATCGCTCAACGGGAAAACATCAGTGCTGCTGGATATGTCGGGGCGGCACCCTACGGGCCAGAAGAGCGTATCAGTCAACTGTTGATCCACGCCGACACCGCTATCAGCATTGCCCAAGCAAACGGTCCAAATAGCTTCTTTTGTATGGATGAAGTGGCGATGTCATTGGATCTGGATACAGATCACTGGCAAGAAGTACTCGATGACGTGATCGAACACCAGCGGCTAGAGTTGATCCAACAAGCCATCCGCAGTCCGCAGGACGACAAAACGCTATACCGTGAACTCTTTGTCCGCTTTACCAATCACACCGGCCAACCGCTCCCCACAGAAACCCTGTTTGCCAAGGCGGCAACCCATGGCAGGACCATCGAGCTGGACCAGATGATCTTCAGCCGAGTGGCCAATGAGATCAATCACAATAGCGATCCCAACATCAGCTATGGACTCAATCTGGCCACCCGCTCCATCACCGATCCCAAGTTCCTCTATTGGCTGGAAGACCGGATCCAGAAAACCCCTGCACTTAAGGGCCGTCTTGTATTTGAGATCAGTGAACACAGCATCGAGCTCAATCCTGAACCGCTGCGGATCTGGTTCCGCCGCATGCACCAACTTGGCGTCCGCATCGCCATCGACCGCTTTGGCCACAGCCTCACCTCATTCCGAACCCTAAGCGCGCTTCGGCCGGACTTTGTTAAACTGGCGCCGCACTTTACTAAATCCATCGATCGCGATGCCGACAACCGATTTTTCATCAAAATGTTGTTGGATGTGGCCGTTCGATTAGAGATCCGGGTGATCGCCACCCACGTCGAGCAGTATGAGGAGCGTATGACCTTAGAAGCCCTTCGGCTCGATGGGCTGCAAGGCCACCTACTGCAAGCGCCGAGCCCTATCATGGTGAAAGAAGTGTGATCTAGCTCCCCCGGCAGCCGGCCGGGGTGACTATCTATTGTCCGAACAAGCAAAGACCCTATTTGCCCTCGGTTGTTTAACGCCGTCCATTTACCGATAATATCCCCTTCGTCTTAGATGTGATCCTGTTTTCATGACCGAATATTTGCTCTTACTGGTCAGCACCGTCCTGGTGAACAACTTCGTCCTAGTGAAGTTCCTTGGATTGTGCCCCTTTATGGGGGTTTCCAGTAAGTTAGAGTCTGCCATTGGTATGTCCATGGCCACCGCGTTTGTCTTAACCCTGGCGTCCACCTGCAGCTACCTGGTACATCAGTACCTGTTGGTGCCGCTGGAGCTGACGTATCTGCGTACCCTATCGTTCATCTTGGTGATCGCCGTCGTGGTCCAACTCACCGAGATGGTCGTGCGCAAAACCTCCGCATCCTTGCATCGAGTCTTGGGGATCTACCTGCCGCTGATCACCTCAAACTGCGCGGTGTTGGGTGTCGCCTTGCTCAACATCAATGAGCAACACGACTTCATCAGCTCCGTGCTGTACGGCTTCGGTGCCGCAGTCGGATTTGGCCTGGTCCTGATCCTTTTCTCTGCCATGCGCGAACGCTTGGCCGCGGCCGATGTGCCCGCCCCCTTTAAGGGCGCCTCGATCGCCATGATCACCGCAGGATTAATGTCACTCGCCTTTATGGGCTTTATCGGATTGGTGAAATAACGAATGAGCAGTCTCGTCATCGCCGTTTCCGTCGTCGCGTCACTCGCCCTATTGTTTGGCGTGTTGCTGGGCTACGCCGCCATCCGCTTTAAGGTGGAAGGCGATCCCATCGTGGAACAAATTGAGCAAACCCTGCCGCAAACCCAATGCGGCCAATGCGGCTACCCAGGCTGTCGCCCCTATGCCGAAGCCATCGCCGCAGGGGAAGCCCCGATCAACCGCTGCCCGCCGGGCGGCGAAGCAACCGTCAACAAACTGGCCGATTTACTTGGCGTCGAGCCGGAGCCTCTGGATGCCGTCCAAGCCGTGCCGACCGTGGCCTTTATCATCGAGCAGGACTGCATCGGCTGTACCAAGTGCATCCAAGCGTGCCCGGTCGATGCCATCGTAGGCACCGGCAAGCAGATGCACACCGTTATTGCCGATCAGTGCACCGGCTGCGATCTCTGCGTCGAGCCCTGCCCGGTCGACTGCATCGAGATGCGCCCCATCGAAATGACCACACAAAACTGGAACTGGGATCTGAACCGCATCCCAGTAAAACAGATCTAAGAGGCTGGCCGTGCAAACATTGTTAGAACAACTCGATCAAGGCCAGATCTGGACCTTCCCGGGCGGCATTCACCCGCCCGAGCGCAAAGATCTGTCCAACACACGTCCCATAGCGCGACTGCCGCTGCCACCTCGGCTGTTAGTGCCGGTTCGTCAGCACATTGGCGCAGCCGGCAACCTGTTGGTCGCGCGCGGCGACACCGTACTCAAAGGCCAAGCCCTCACCCAAGCCAGCGGCGCCATGGCCGTGCCAGTGCATGCACCGACGTCCGGGATCATCGGCGAGATCAGCCACCAGCCGATCGCCCACCCATCCGGCCTCAGCGAACTCTGCATCGAGATCCTGACCGACGGTGAAGATCATTGGCGACCGCGCAACGCCCGCACCAGCATCCAAGCGCTGGGCAAAGAGGAGTTGCATGAGCTGATCCGCAACGCCGGGATCGCCGGCTTAGGCGGCGCGACGTTCCCGTCTGCCGTCAAACTCAGCACCCAGGCCAACATCGACGTGCTGTTGATCAACGGCGCCGAATGCGAGCCCTACATCAGCTCCGATGACCGGCTGATGCGCGAACATGCCGACGAGATCCTGCAAGGGATCGATATCCTGATCCACATGTTGGCCCCGAAGCGCGTGCTCATCGCCATCGAAAACAACAAACCCGAAGCGATCAGTGCCTTCGAGCGCGCCCTCGCCCAAAGCCACCTGGATCCCAAACGGATCGCGGTACGGGAGATCCCCACCAAGTACCCCTCCGGCTCTGAGAAGCAATTGATCCAGATCCTGACCGGAAAGGAAGTGCCACGCGGCAAGCTTCCAGCTGATCTGGGCCTGTTGATGCACAACGTCGGAACCTGCTACGCCATCAAGCGTGCGGTATTCGACGATGAGCCGCTGATCGAGCGCGTGATCACCGTTACCGGCGAACAAGCCGGTAACGCGGGCAACTACTGGATCCGCCTCGGCACCCCGATCCGCTGGCTGCTCGAGCAAACCGCCACACTGGCACTCAAGGGCCAACCGCTGATCATGGGCGGTCCGATGATGGGCTTTGCCCTGCCCAACATCGATGCGCCCGTGGTCAAAGCCACCAACTGTCTGCTCGCCCCCTCTCTGTCCGAGTTGCCAGCGCAACCTGCGCCGCGTAACTGCATCCGTTGTGGCGAATGCGCCCAGGTGTGTCCACAACAACTGTTACCGCAGCAACTGTACTGGCACAGCCAAGCCGGCGAGCACGACAAAGCACAAGAGCTCAACCTGTTTGATTGCATCGAATGCGGCGCCTGCGCCTTCGTTTGCCCATCCGATATCCCCTTGGTCGAGCACTATCGCATCGCCAAGTCGGAGCTGAAGCAGCAAGCCGCTGCGGCGGCAAAGGCCGAACAAGCCAAGATCCGCTTCGATGCACGCCAGGCGCGACTGGAAAAAGAGAAGCAGGAGCGGGAAAGCCGTCACAAGCGAGCCTCCGCCCTCAAACCCGCCGCGCAAAGTGCCGGTGTCGCCGCCGCCATCGCCAAGCTCAAAGCACAAAAAGAGGGGGCTCCCGCCCTCAAGCCAGCGCCGTCGGACAACGTCGATATGGCCGAGCTGCGCAGACAACGCAAAGCACAAGCCCGTGCCGCCAAAGCTGCGGAGCAGGGTAACCTAGCGACACCCGCCAGCTCAGACACTGCCAAGCCTGCCGACGGCGGTCGCAAGGACGCCGTCGCCGCTGCGATCGCCCGCGCCAAGGCCAAACAAGCCCAGACGCCGGAGCCAATAGAGCAAGCCAGCGCTGCGCCATCGTCAGCCGACTCGGATCCGCGCAAGGCCGCCATTGCCGCCGCCGTCGCGCGGGCCAAAGCCAAACAAGGCCAAGGCACAGGTGTCGATGCAGCAAGTACAGCCGCGAAACAGCCAGCGCCCGCAGATCCACGCAAAGCGGCCATCGCAGCCGCCGTCGCGCGGGCCAAGGCCAAGCAAGCGGCGGATCGCACCGAGCCAAACGCGCAGGTGAATGCGCGCCAAAGCGAGGCGCAAACCGCATCCACACCGCCGATCCAAGACAAGCGCAAAGCCGCCGTCGCGGCTGCGATCGCCAAGGCCAAGGCCAAACAAACCGCCGAGGTGAGTGACAACCAACCGATCACGCACGCTGAGCCTAAACCAGCAGCCGCTGCTGCGCCCGAGCAAGACAAGCGCAAAGCCGCGGTGGCGGCTGCGATCGCCAAGGCTAAGGCCAAACAAGCCGCGGCGCGCAGTGAGACTGCCGCTACCGACGCTGCTGAGACGAAGGCCAAGGTGAGTGACAACCAACCGATCACGCACGCTGAGCCCGAACCAGCTGTCGCGCCCGAGCAAGACAAGCGCAAAGCCGCGGTGGCGGCTGCCATCGCCAAAGCTAAGGCCAAACAAGCCGCGGCGCGCAGTGAGACAGGCGCTAACGGCGCTGCTGAGGCACAGGCTAAGGTGAGCGACAACCAACCGGCTTCGCACGCTGAGGCCGAACCAGCTGCCGCGCCCGAGCAAGACAAACGCAAAGCCGCGGTGGCGGCTGCGATCGCTAAGGCCAAAGCCAAACAAGCCGCTGCGGCGAATGACCACCAACCGGCAGCACAGGCTGAGGCCGAACCCGCTGTCGCGCCCGAGCAAGACAAACGCAAAGCCGCGGTGGCGGCCGCGATAGCTAAGGCCAAAGCCAAACAAGCCGCCGCGGCGAGTGATCGCCGACCGCCTTCGCACGCTGAGCCCGAACCAGCTGCCACGCCCGAGCAGGACAAGCGCAAAGCTGCGGTTTCGGCCGCCATCGCCAAAGCCAAGGCCAAACAAGCCGCGGCACGCAGTGAGACTGGCGCTAACGACGCAGCTGAGACACAGGCTAAGGTGAGTGACCGCCAACCGGCTTCGCACGCTGAGCCCGAACCAGCTATCGCGCCCGAGCAAGACAAACGCAAAGCCGCGGTGGCTGCCGCCATCGCCAAAGCCAAGGCCAAACAAGCCGCGGCCCGCGCTGCCAAAGACAGCGCTCAATCAGATGAAGAGAACCAATAATGGCGTTTAAGATCGCTTCCTCGCCCCATATGCAGGCCCGGACTCCAACCTCCAGGGTGATGCAACTGGTGGCACTCTGTACCCTGCCCGGCCTCATCGCCCAGTGGTATTTCTTTGGCTGGGGCAATGGCGTGCAGATCCTGCTCGCCGTCGCCACCGCCATGGCAGCCGAAGCCGCCTGTGTGGCCGCTCGTGGTCGCTCGGTCAAGGCCGCCCTGTCCGATAACTCCGCACTGGTCACCGGCCTGTTGCTGGGGATCTGCCTGCCACCGCTCGCCCCCTGGTACATCCCTGTGCTGGGCAGCTTGTTTGCCATCGTTCTGGTCAAGCAGCTCTATGGGGGGATCGGCCAGAACCTGTTTAACCCGGCCATGGCCGCCTACGTCACCCTGCTGATCTCCTTTCCAGCCCAGATGACGCAATGGCTGCCGCCGCAAACACTGGCGGCCAACATTCTTGGCCTCAGCGACACCGTCGCCGTTATCTTTGCCGGTCTGGATGCCGTGGGCACCAGCTATGATGCGCTGCGCCTCGGCATCGATGGCAGCACCATGGCCACCCCGCTGGACACGCTAAAAACGGATCTCACCCTGGGCTACACCGCCACGGAAAGCCTGCAAAAGCCGATCTTTGGCTCACTGGGCGGGGAAGGCTGGCTTTGGGTCAACCTTGCCTTTTTGCTCGGTGGTTTGGCCCTGCTTAAGTTGAAGGTGATCCGCTGGCAGATCCCCGCCGCCATGCTTGCCGCCTTGGGCCTGTGCGCCTTACTGGGCTTCCTACTCCACCCGGACGGCACCGGCAGCGTCAGCCTGCACCTGCTCTCCGGTGCCACCATGTTTGGTGCCTTCTTTATTGCCACCGATCCCGTTACCGCGGCCACCTCCAACTGGGGGCGCTTGGTGTTCGGCGCCTTGATCGGCGTGCTGATCTACCTGATCCGCAGCTTCGGCGGTTACCCAGACGCCATCGCCTTCGCCGTGATGCTAGCCAACCTGAGCGTACCTTTGATCGACTACTACACCCGTCCACGTACCTATGGACACCGGAGCTAACATGATCGCCTCAATGAAAAAGAACGGTCTGTTGTTGGCCCTGTTTGGCTTTGCCTCCGCCGGCTTGGTCTCGCTCACCTATGAAGGCACCAAGGATCAGATCGCCGAACAGCAAAAGCGTCAGTTGATCGCCAATCTGCAGGAGATCCTGCCCGCCGATCTCTACGACAATGAGCCCCACAACGATTGTCGCTTGCTTACCAGCGAACAATACCTAGGCACAAGCTCGCCCCAACAGGCCTTCCTTGCCAGCCACAGCGGCGAGCCGGTCGCCATCGCTATCGAGACCACCGCGCCGGACGGCTACAACGGCGACATCCACATCATCGTTGGGATCAACTGGTCCGGCAAGCTGCTCGGTGTGCGAACCCTAAGCCATAACGAAACCCCGGGGTTGGGCGATCTGATCGACACCCGCCGCTCCGACTGGGTTCACGCCTTTACCGGTTACCGCTTAGAATCGGATAAAGACAAACGCTTCGGGGTCAAACGCGATGGCGGCGATTTTGATCAGTTCACCGGCGCCACTATCACCCCCCGTGCCTACGTTGGCGCGGTGAAAAACACCCTGATCTACTTTAATCAGAACAAAGACAGCTTGCTGCTGGCCCCTCGGTGTCAGGGCGAGATAGGAGATCAACAATGAGCCAGTACCGCGACATCGTCTGGCAGTCCCTGTGGAAGAACAACCCGGGGATCGTCCAATTACTGGGCCTGTGCCCCCTGTTGGCCGTCACCAACACCCTGACCAACGCCATGGGCCTCGGCTTTGCCACCCTGCTGGTGTTGGTCGGCTCCAACATCTTGGTCTCCTTGCTGCGTAAGGGCATTCCAGCTGAGATCCGCATTCCCGTGTACGTCATGATCATCGCCTCATTGGTGACCTGCGTGCAGCTGCTGGTCAATGCCTACGCCTACGGCCTGTACCTGAGCCTGGGGATCTTCCTGCCCTTGATCGTCACCAACTGCGTGATCATCGGTCGCGCCGAAGCCTTCGCCTCAAAAAATCCCGTTGGCCTCGCCGCCTGGGATGGCCTGATGATGGGCATCGGCTTCACCTTGGTCTTAATGATCCTCGGTGGTGCCCGCGAGCTCATCGGCCAAGGCACGCTGTTTGATGGGGCTGATCTGCTGTTAGGCGACTGGGCCAGCGTCCTGCGCATTCAATTCTTCGAGCTGCAAAGCCCCTTCCTGCTGGCGCTGTTGCCACCGGGGGCCTTTATCGGCATGGGCCTGCTCATCGCCTTGAAGAACGCATTGGACAGCAAGATCGAGGCACGCTTTGCGCCAAAAAAGGCGGCAGAAGCCGCCGTAGAGCGCGTTCGCGTCACCCAGTAACACGCAACAAACTGGCCGGGAGCACACCGCTCCCGGCCAGATCAACAAGACGCACCAGCCAAGTGCCGCGATACCACCACTGATAACGGACGTCAGATGAACAAAGACAAACGTCGCCTCATTCTTGAGCGCTTACGGGACAACAATCCTCAGCCGGAAACCGAGCTGGAGTTCTCCAGTCCCTACGAATTGCTGGTTGCCGTTGCCCTATCGGCCCAAGCCACCGATGTCTCCGTCAACAAAGCCACTCGCAAACTGTTTCCGGTAGCCAGTACGCCGCAGGCGATGCTCGAGCTGGGCGTTGATGGCATCAAGGAGTACATCAAGACCATCGGCCTGTATAACACCAAAGCCGAGAACGTCATCAAAGCCGCCCGAATGCTGGTGGAGCTGCACGGTGGCGAAGTGCCGGAAGACCGCGCCGCGATGGAGAAACTGCCCGGCGTCGGCCGTAAAACCGCCAACGTCGTGCTCAACACCGCCTTCGGCTGGCCCACCATCGCCGTCGACACCCACATCTTCCGCGTATCCAATCGCACCAAGTTTGCCATCGGCAAGAACGTCGATCAGGTCGAGGAGAAACTGCTCAAAGTGGTCCCCGCCGAGTTCAAGGTCGATGTGCATCACTGGTTGATCCTACACGGCCGGTACACCTGCCTGGCGCGCAAACCGCGCTGTGGCTCGTGTCTAATTGAAGATTTGTGTGAGTTTAAAGAGAAAGTCTACCCGGACGAATGAGTGGGTTTTGAGTTAAACAAACAAGCGCCAGCTCATCCGAGCTGGCGCTTGTTGTTACGAACTGATGCTATCGCTACCGGCGTTCAGATCACGCTTTTTCGACGATAAAACAATAATCCTGGCAGCGCTAAGCCCAGTGCCAGTCCGCCGGTAATAAAGAAGGCTTTAAGTAAGTTATCCACCAATACGGTAAACAGTTCGGTGCTGAAACCACGCTGATTCAGCTCCACCAGCGCGATCATCGATTTGAAGGCGAACACACCGGGCACCATAGGGATCACCGCCGCTACCGTGAACACCTTCGGGTGTGCCAACAGTCGCTTGGACCAGTAGATCCCCAAAAAGCCGACGGTCGATGCCGCCATAAAGCTGGCCAGCTCAATGGATATGCCCTGCTGCAATGCGCTAAAGCGCACCATCATGCCCAGGCCACCGGCCACCGCGCAGTACTTAAGCGCTTTTGCCGGCACATTAAACACCAATGCAAACCCCACCGCTGGGATCATCGCCAACGCGCCCTGCTCCAACAAGGCCATCAAAAATCGTACGATTGTCGCTAGATCAGCCATGGCCACACCTGAAATATGTTCATCGCCAGTATGATCCCCAGACAGGTTGAGAGGGTCAGCAGTGACGCCATCACCCATCGGGCCAACCCCATGTTGATGTGCCCTTTCACCATGTCGGATACGGCATTGATAAGTGGAAAGCCCGGTACCAACATCAACACCGATGAGGCCATCGCCAGGAAGGGCTCATTGCCGATGTCAAACAAGATGGCCTGAGCCGAGACCGCCGTGGTCACAAAGGCGGTGGCACCAAAATTGAGCAGGGGGTTGAAGTGGCGGTGGGCGATCTCCTGGCGCACAAACATGCCGCAGCAGGAAGCGAGAAAGGTCAGCAAAAACACCGCCAGATCCCCCCCCGCTAGCCGGCTGAACGCGGCACAAGAGAGGCCGATCACCACCAGCACCAGCCAGCGGTTATACCGCTCCGGTGTCAGGGCGTCGAGTTTGGTCTTGACGCCTTGCCGGTCCAGGACCCCCCGCTCAGCCATGATGCAGATATGCTGGATGTCGGTCACCACACGCATATTAATGCCTCTATCGGGACACTGGCGTGCGGTGGTGATGCAGTGGTCGTTCTCGATAGTGGTCAACACCATGGCATTGGCGGACAAGGACAGCTCAACCTGAGCCATTCCCAAGGCGTAAGCCAAGCGCCGGGTGATGTCGGCGACCAAGGTGCTTTCGGCGCCATGTTGCAACAACATCTGCCCCGCCAGCACGCAGATCCGGGAGACGTCCCGTTGATTTTGATTGTCGTCCATTGCCCAAGGGTTTGGCAGATCACAGTTGGGCGCGGATCCTACCATGCGCGCTATCGCAAAGGCGTTAGCGGATCCCGGAATTAGGTTACTGATCAAACAAATTGCAGGACAAACACGAGTAATTTTACTCCAGCACCACGCCGCGACAGCGATTGGCCTTGTGTCTCAATCGCGACCAAGCGGATTATTGATGACACCCTCTGCTGCGATACAAAAAGCATATTCGCTATTATCGAGCAATCACTTAGGCTGGTTTAGCATTACATTTTTGCGATAATTGCCTGTTAAAGCAGCACAAAACCCTATATTAACCCAACCGACTCACAATCACTCACGGCAGTGTGATTGACATCACTTCGCGTGGATGTTTGAATGCCTCTGTCCCTAATTCGTAGCCGTCCAGATGGATGCTACCTCGGGGCCAGAAGAGGAGCGCTAACCAGGCAGTTTGCTTTAGGTGTCCAAACACCAAAGAGAGCAAATGAGGGGGATTGGCGCCGAGATAGGTGAACGCTTTGGAGCGTGTATCTGTCGGTTGTTGAGGCTGAATCCTCGCAATTGTCACCTTTGGTGGAGAGCTTCTGGTCTTTGCGATACCCCTAAGAGCTGAGACATCGTCTTATCTCTTCTCCGCAAATACCAAGCTCTCCGAACTTAATTAAGAATGATAAGTTCGAGAGAGACTCATGTCCGTTCTAGCGCAAGACCCTATCGCACTCGCTCCTGAGGTGCCCTTCTCCGTCGCCAAGTTCGGCGGCACCAGTGTCGCCGATTTCGCCGCGATGCAGCGCTGTGCCGAGCTGGTTGCCAGCCGACCGCAGGTTCGCGTGGTGGTGGTTAGTGCCAGTGCCGGTGTCACCAATGCGCTGGTTGCCTTGTGCCAACAACCGGCGCCTGCCGAGCGAACTGAGCAGTTGGAGATCATTCATCGGATCCAACACGCGATCTGCGAGCCCTTAGCCGAGCCGGAGATCACCACCCAGATCGATACCTGGCTGCATGAACTCGGCACGCTGTGCGCCATGGGCCCGCAAGCGGGCGTGGCCGCCTGGAAAGATCTGGTCCTCGCCTTCGGAGAGCGCTTCTCCTCCTTGCTGTTTAGCCGCATTTTGGACCGTCAGATCCGCAGTCGCTGCTTCGACGTTCGCCAAGTGCTGCGCACTGACGGCAACAACGGCAAGGCGCTGCCAGATCAAGGGGCGATCCGCACGCTGGCGCAACAACATCTGCTGCCGCTGTTGGCTGAAAACGTCGTCGTCACCCAAGGCTTCGTCGGCAGTGACAGTAACGGCAATACCACCACCCTTGGCCGCGGCGGTTCGGACTACAGCGCCGCCTTGCTGGCAGCGGGTTTATCGGCAACCGAGGTGGAGATCTGGACCGACGTACCGGGCATTTTCACCACCGATCCTCGCCTGTGCCCAGAGGCCCGCGCCATCAGTGAGATCAGCTTTAGCGAAGCCGCCGAGCTAGCCACCTTTGGTGCCAAAGTCCTGCACCCGGCCACGCTGATCCCGGCCGTCGCCAACGACATCGCCGTGTTTGTCGGCTCCAGCCGAGCGCCTGAGCTTGGTGGCACCCATATCCGTCCCACCGCCGAGCATCGCCCCATGGTGCGCGCCGTCGCACTGCGCCGCCAGCAAACCCTGGTGACCGTGCACAGCATGAACATGCTGCACGCCACCGGCTTCCTGGCCGAGGTGTTTGCCATCTTGGCGCGTCATCAGATCAGCGTCGATCTGGTCACCACCTCCGAGGTGAGCATCGCTTTGACCTTGGATGAAGCGGGCAGTGCCGCCAACGGCCACGCCTTACTGACCGAAGAAGTCTTAGCGGAGCTTCGCAGCCTGAGCCGGGTCGAGGTTGAGCGGGATCTGGCGCTGGTGGCCATCATCGGCAACGAGATCCACAACCGGCCGACCGTCACCGAGCACGCCTTCGCCACCATTGCGCCCCACAACGTGCGGATGATCTGTCAGGGCGCCAGCCCCCACAACCTCTGTGTTCTGGTGGCAGAAAGCGAAGCCAATCAGGTGATCCAACAAGTTCATCAACACTTTATCGAAGCCGACGCCTAACCCGCGTCTGCCCTTTTTACCCGAATAAAAACCAAGAATTAGAAATAGGAAACTCACATGTCTGAAGCCATCGCGATCCCAACCTGGCAGCAACTGCTGGATCAACTCGAATCCGGTCAACTGCGCGCCGCCTATCAAGACGAAAACGGCGATTGGCATGCCAACACCGACGTCAAAAAAGGCATCCTGTCGGTCTTCCCTGCGGGCGAGATGGTCAGCTTTGATGCGGATTACCCAGGCTCCGTCGACAAGCATAATCTACCGCCACGCCGCTTCACCGTGGCCGATGGCGTGCGTCAAGTACCGGGTGGCTGTGCCGTGCGCCGCGGCGCCTACGTCGCTTCCGGTGTGGTGATCATGCCACCGGCCTACATCAACATCGGCGCTTATGTGGACAGCGGCACCATGGTCGACAGCCATGTGCTGGTCGGCTCCTGCGCGCAAATTGGCAAAAACGTGCACCTGTCGGCCGCCGTCCAGATCGGCGGCGTACTCGAGCCGGTTGGTCAAGCCCCGGTCATCGTCGAAGATGACGCCTTTATCGGTGCCGGTTGTGTGCTGGTTGAGGGCGTGATCGTCAAAAAAGGCGCGGTATTGGCTCCGGGCGTATTCCTGTCCGCCTCCGTGCCGGTCTACGACATGGTCAATGAGCGTCAACTGGACAAAGGCGAACCTATCCCAGAAAACGCGGTCGTTGTACCGGGCTCCCGTCCCGCCAGCAATGAATGGGGCCGTCAGATGGGGCTGACCATCCAGTGCCCTATCATCATCAAGTACCGCGATGAGAGCTCCGATGCGTCTCTGGTGCTGGAAGAGGCGCTGCGCTAAATGACGGTCTGCCACGAACACTATCACGCCCTGCATGCGGACATGCGCCTGGCACTGGACGCCTGCGCTCATCAGCTGGATCACTCGTTCTACGCGTACGATCTGGACGGCCTGGATAGCCACTTAGCCACCTTGAAGCAAGCCCAAGCCAAGCTGTGGTTTGCGGTGAAGGCCAATCCGGTGTCAGCGGTGATCCAATCGCTTGCCGCTCAGGGCTTTGGTTTTGACGTGGCCAGTCCCGGCGAGCTCAATCAAGTGCTGGCTCAGGGCGTCAGTCCAGATCGGATCCTCAATACCGGTCCTGTGAAAACCCCCGCCATGCTGCGCGAGTTTTTGCAAAAAGGCGTGCGGATCTTCGTGCTGGAGAGTCATCAACAGGTGCACGATCTCGAAGCCGAAGCCAAACGCCTCGATCTGTCCGTCGACGTCCTACTGCGGGTACAACTGCCCTGGCCCAAGAGTGACGACGGCAGCATCAACGTGCTGGGCGGCAGCGATCCCACGCCATTTGGCCTCACGCCAGAGCAGTGGTTGCCGACGGAGATCCAGTTCAGCGAGCGCCTGCAACTGCGCGGGGTGCACTGCTTCCAGTGGGGCAACATCCTCGACGCCGACGAGTTGATCGCCAACTGGCAGGGCGCCATGCCCCGACTCGCGGCCCTGCTGGACGCCTGGCAGATCGCTGAGCCGGTGGTCGATCTCGGCGGCGGCTTGGGCATTCCCTATACCGGCCAAAGTGACGTCATCGACTGGCAGCAAGTTTGCACCGCGCTTGCGCAACTCAAGCAACAATACAACCTGGGCGAGTGTTGGATGGAGCTGGGCCGCTACGCCGTTGGCCCCTACGGCTACTACGTCAGCCGCGTGGCCGACGTAAAGCAAAACCAAGGTGTCACCTTCGTGGTGATCGAAGGCGGCAGTCAGCACGCACTGCGCCCTGCCCTGACCAATCAGGCATTCCCGGTCCAGCCATTGCACGCATCGGAGGCGGCACCACTGCCGGTACAGATCCACGGCTCGCTGTGTACCGGGCTGGATTGTCTGGGCAAGCTCAGCCTACCGGGCGATGTAAAGCGTGATGACTGGCTGGTGTTCTCCCAAGCCGGCGCCTATGGCTTTACCGAAAGCATGCCATTTTTCCTCTGTCACTCGCTGCCTGCAGAAGTGACACTGCGGGGCGCCGAGCTCACCGTGGTTCGCCCGGCTGCACCCGCCGCCAGCTATTTGGCTTAAGCAAGAGAGTCAGCGAATGAGCGCATTACACATCGAACGCAGCAACCTGAAGATCGGCGAACACCCCACCGGCTTGCCGCTGGAGGTGCCGGTGATCACCCTGACCGGCCCAGCGGACGGACCGACGGTGTATATCCAAGCCAATATCCACGGCGCCGAGATCCAAGGTAACGCGGTGATCCATCACCTGCTGGAAGCCTTCAAAGCCAATCCACCCGCAGGCAAGATCACCTTAGTGCCGTTGGCCAACCCCATCGGTATTAACCACAAAAACGGCGAGTTCACCTTGGGCCGGTTTGATCCGGTCACCGGCGTCAACTGGAACCGGCAGTACCATTTCGACGGCGCTTTGCTCGATGGCTTTGTGGCCGAACTCACCGAGGCCAGCGATGAGGCGATCCGCCAGCAGTTCCGCGCGCAATTGCGTGCGCAGATAAACCAGCGGCTCGACAACCCTTGGGGCCTGACCGTGGGCCAAAACCTGTGCCTGCGTCTGCAGCGCATGGCGGTGGAAGCGGACATCGTGCTGGATCTGCACACCGGGCCGGTATCCGCCCGCCACCTGTACGTGCCTAGCTACACCCGCGAGCGCGCACGCCACTTCAATATTCCACTGAATATCCTGATGCCGAGCGATTTTGACGGCGCCTTGGATGAGGCCTGTTTCAGCCCCTGGTGGCAGTTGTCCGAGCGCTTTGCCGCGCAAGGGCGTGCGCTGCCGGTAATGGTGGATGCCTTCACCTTGGAGCTGGGCTCACAGGAGTGGCTCAATGTGGAAGACGCCAAACAGGACGCCGCCGGTATTCTCAATTA
Source organism: Ferrimonas pelagia (assembly GCF_039543565.1). NCBI lineage: Bacteria > Pseudomonadati > Pseudomonadota > Gammaproteobacteria > Alteromonadales > Ferrimonadaceae > Ferrimonas > Ferrimonas pelagia. The sequence continues at coordinate 60,330 of NZ_BAABJZ010000004.1, forward strand.
CCTACAGCACCAAGGCCTGTGGTCGCATTGCGCCGACCCTTTGCCCTATACGCTGACACTGCAAACCCAGTACGCCTGCGAGCTGAGCGACTACAAAGCCCTCTACAGCCCTAGCGGCGGTCAGGTGGAGTTCCTCGCGCCCCTGTGTGAGCCAGTACCGGCCGGACAGCCGCTGGCACGACTGTGGCACTTCAACCAGCTTGGCCTGACGCCGGACAACGGCTTATACCAAGCCCTCGCCCTACCCTGTAACGCCATTCCCGTGTTGCACTTTGCCTCCGCCAGCGTGCAGCAGGGCACCGAGCTGTATAAGGTGCTCACCAACACCTTCGCGCTGTAAACCGAAAAGGACGCCACGGCGTCCTTTTTAGCCGCGAAGTAAGCCTAATCCGCCATAGGGTCGCGCATTGAAATGCGATCCGTCTTTTCCCTGATATCGCTTGGCAGCATCTGTTCAGCGCCGTGTGCTAAGCAACGCGTTTGCTGCCCGACCCCAGACAATAATGCCCATAACCGAACGGCAGTTTGTGCCTAAGGGCGATTGTCGAGCGTAGGGCGGTATTAGCCGCGAAGCGGGCGTGATCCACCATGAGGTGGCGCATTGAAATGCAGTCCGTCTTTTCCTTGAAATCGTATGGCACCATATTTTCAGCACCATGCGCTGAACAACACGCTAATACTGCCCTACCCCGGGCAATGACGCCCATCAGCGAGCGGCAGCTTACGCCCCATTCCAGCCCTTTAGTAGTTGCTAATGTACGAGAAAGAAACTTCGCTTCCTCAATCCCAGTTCGAGGTTGAGCCGACTACTATGGTTGTTTTGATTCGCGAGAGCCTTTGGGTACTCTTAATCTTGTGCTCAGGAGGGTCATGATGCCGGTCATAATCCCTACGGAGAGGGAGCCGCTATAGCCATTCTCGATAAAGATTGGCTTGATGATCTCAGCGAATAGTACGCAAGGTGCTATCAATATTCCGACCCATTTAAAGCTCACATACGCTTCGATTGGGTTGGAGCATTTAGGGCATCGTTTGGGCTCCCAGAACTTAAAATTATTGATAGCCTTGGAGAACAAACCAACTTGCGCCGAGCAGTGTGGACACTTCACGCGTTACATCCCTTGTAGAAACAATCTAACGCCAGTCCAAGTACACCATGCTGTTCGTACACTTGGCCTGGACACTAGCTACTGATACTTCAAGCCAACATAATCCAGCCTAGCTACGAAGCGGTCAATCGGAGACAAAGTCGAGAGCCATCAAGAGCAACTCCACCAAAGGCGTAATCCATCAGCCAAGCGGAATTGGCTGAGATCGCCCCGGAGCGGCCGTTGAGCAGAACCATTGCAGAATCCTTTAGTTGCCTGTGATTGTGCATGGCTTGCGTACATTTTTTACATTCAGCTCGGGTTTGAATTTAGAAATTAATAATTCTTCAAGAGGCTTGCTGGCTGGCATTTCCAGCTCTTCACCACATGGTAGCTTCAGATATCCTATAGGTTTTGCAAACCAGATAGACACAAGGATGTCATCCTCGAGTAGCCGTGTAATTTCTTTTTTCATTCTGTTATCCGTGTCAGTTTCGAGAGTGTTTCCATATCGATATCCTTGGAATCTAGAACTTATCCCTGCGGAGGTCTCTCCAAAGTAGATTATCGTTTCGTTAGCCACGATGGCATAAACAACGTCACGAATGCAGCTTACATCTTCGTGCAAGTGGAACTGAATCCCATGCATATGGGACAAGTGCTTTGTTGACTTGTGATTGCTCAGATGCCAATGGCCCACTTTACGTAACCCGTAACTAACAAGCTCTTTCATATTTGCGTAGACTCCAATTCAATTTCTCTTAGCGCCAGTGAACTACAGAAACAACTTTCCGCTGAATCCCCTTTACCAGTAGTTAGCAGATGGCTTCTGCCGCCCCTTTGGAGTCACGCGATCCGAGTTGCGAGCAGTTCAGCGGGGCAATGATCGCGTGCGGCGCAAGCGACCGCCAGTGACTCTAGACGCCCCACAGCGGCCGTTCAACAAGAAGCGAACATACTTTTCATTTTTTCGATCCTTTTATGTATTGAACCCAGCGTTTGGCTGTAGCCAGTTAATATTTTGATCAAGCATGCCAATGGCTGTTCTCTTGTGCCAAGAAGCTATCAAGACGTTGCTGGAGTTCGCTGAAATTATCGCAATCTGACACATTCAACAGGCTATTGATCCTTTTCAGTCGCCGGGTGGAAATCCGCTCTCTCAGTTTTGTTTCCTGAGTGCTTGAAGCGAATCGTAGCAAGCTCTGTAATCCAACAGAGAGAGGGTAAACCACGTTGATATATGGAAGACCATTGGGGTGAAAGTTCACCGGCTCTATCTCATTCGTGGGAATGGTGGCAGAAAAATTTCTGACCGCCAGCAGGTGACTAATTTGCTGAATAAGGGTCAGCCAGCCATGTCGCTGAACCGTACCTTCTGTCACAATTACTTCAATAGTGCTCGGGCCTCGCAACTGAGCCATCAAATAGGGTTTGTGACAGTCGACCAGACTAATGAACAGGTCTAACTTGTAAATTTCAGCAACCTTCTTAAGTTGCTTAAGGGCATTTCGCTGATCCTTATCGTGGCACTGAGATGGTTCATGTAAGGATTTTGCAGCGTAGGGGGCAAGCTTCTGCATGCTCGATGCGTGCTGAGTGGCATCCTTTTGCTTAGCTTTATAGGCTTTACGTTTTAAGTGATAGGCGCTTTGGTAAGTGAGATAGAACCAGATAGCTAAGCCGTACAGTATGAGCTCAATCCAATGAGAGCCTGAAAGCGATAAGCTTGCAATATCGCTAAAGAGCGTATAACTCCACCACCCCATAACAATAAGAAAGATTGTATGTTTCTTCACTATAGACAGCATGTGAGACTCCTTCTTCACGGCATGATTTACATTGTACGAATAATCATCGGGAATAGTAATACCTAATATGCAAGAGTCCGATTCACCTTGGTAGGGTACTTTGCAGAAGAGATCTTTGAGCCGGCAAATGGCCGGATCTGGCCACGAAGCGAGCCGTGGCACTTAGTCCTCAGCAAGCCCGGATGAGACAGGCCATCACGGGCAGTGATCGCCCCATTACAGCCATTCATTAACTCAAGAAGTTACGCCTCTAGTGGGAGGGTGGGCTTAGCGAGCTCCTGCACACAGTGCGCATTACTGATTAGCTTTTATGTTTCTACCAGTAGTTTTGGGCCAATACACCTAATGCGCCGAACAGCAAAAATGCGATTAAGTCCCAGATTCTATACGCTTTAGCTTCTTTAAAGATTTCAAATTTAAGCACTGCATATGAACAATCCTTTGGAGGATACAGCTCAATATTCAATGTTGTAACGGCACCAGGAGCCATTGGCGCATCATCTTTTAAGTCTGCATCTTCACCAATTTTTTTCCCATTGGTATCGAAGTAATACAAGTTGGCAATCACCATATCGAAGTTATATTTTGCCACTGACTTAAAAGTAACCTGCAGTATCTCAATCTCATGAGGAGTTCCGTCCTCATCCTCTTCAGCAATCGACTTTACGATTTCATCAATGATTTCGATGTCGTCTGTCAGCTTTCGCGCTCGAATTAAATTAAGCAAAACTCAGTCCTTGGAAACATAGCAGCGGAGTAGGATCTCCATTCGCGATGGTTTTGATAACCAACAAGTCGCACTAGCAACAATAAAGCGCCACCACTATGGCCACATTTGCATTTTAAATCAATGCCTTATATTCATTCTAACTCTGTGCACCAGGCAAACTGAGAAGTCACCCGGCGAAAGTGCATCGAGCCTTCGAATGGCTGCTTTTGGCGCCATTGCTGTCTATCAGAAGCACGCCCTCCCTAGCTTTTCTTGCCCCATACCGCGCGCCCTTCCATCCTTCTTGTCGCTATCGACCCGTTCCCGCCAAGCTATAACACTTAAGCAGAAAATGTGTAGACCGTGGAATGAGACACTTACTTGAGAGTCGGTCGGCGCTCGTGTCGGCCACCAAGTCGACCGCGGACTTCTCTAACACAACACAGCTCACCCACAAGACTGCTCACTCACAACGCGTGCTGTCCGAACAAGCGCGTGGCGCACGGCTCGATGGCTTTGCCCTCAACGCCTCCTCGAACGGTCGCCGCGCTCGACGCTACCCAATCGCCGCCAGCAGCGTCGGGATCGCCTGAGGAAACGCCATGCACAGCGTGGTCAACAGTAGGCCAATCAGGAAACTGGCGGCGAGGATCTTGCTGGTCTGTCCTAAGTTGGTGAGATTCGCTATCACTGCTCTCATCGTTCTTCATCCCTAAAGGCTTGATATAGCTTCATCAATTGCTCTGGTGAAATGCCCAGTAACTGGGCTTCATGAAACAGGCGGGGAAGCCGGTTTTCGATAAAGCTGGCCTGCTTCATTGCGCAGACGCGGGCCTTTCCTTCCGGGCTGACAAAGTACCCCACCCCTCTTCGATTGAAGATCACCCCTTGCTCCTGCAGGTGGGCATAGGCGCGCATCACCGTATTGGGGTTAACCTGCACCTCAGCCGCCATCTCCCTGATCGATGGGATCCGCTTGCCCTCCTGCCAGGCGCCGGTAAGGATCTGCTCCTGCATCCTATCGGCGATCTGCAGATAGATGGCGCTGGGACTGTCAAAGGCGCTCATAGGTCGAGCTCCTTAAATCTCAGGTAGGACAGGCCCCAGAAGTAGAGACTGTAAAGTAGGATGACAACCGGCTGCACCCGCTGCCATGCGTCTTGGTGGGCAAAAACCACCAACGGATGCTGAGCACCCAGCACCACTCCGCCTGTTGGCTTCATACCCAAGAGCACCTCAAAGCCCGAGGTGTGCATGAAGTCACGCAAGTGCCATTGACCGCCAAATATCGTCAAGATCTGATACCCCAGCAGCATCCACAACAGCGGTACCATCAGCATGGCCGCGAGGGACTTGATCACCGGTGACTTATCAAAATACACCAGACCAAAAAACAGGATGGGATGCAGAGCCCAGTAGGTTTTCAGCGATGCCCACACCGACGGCTCGAGCGGATTGAATATCGCCAAGGCCGTACGACTGCCAAACCAAGACAACGCCAGTGCCGCCAGCACGCTGGCCAGCCAGAACCAGGCAAACAGCAACAGCGGCATGGCCAGGGCACTGACGATCCATTGGCTCAGCCACTTTTCGGCCTGACTGGCGGGCAGCGTATGCCAGCGCAATGCCTGCAGTGGGTTGCGGTACTCATTAAAGAAGTGACGCGCCCAGAACCCCATGCTGCCCAATAACAGCAAACCATACAGGGACGTAGGCTGATAAAACTCGGACTTACTGAGCCAACCCAGTCCAATCAAGACCACGGCCAACACCCCGATATGCAACAACCAGCTTGGCCAGACCACGGCGAACGAGCCCGTGTGCTTTGCTCGGATCAACGATGAAATTCGGTACAGGTTCATTACGCGGCCTCCGGCTCGAGCTCGACCATCATGCCGGTGAAGTTGTGGTGAAACGCATTAAACAGCAGCTCCAGATCGATCTCGCACGGTGGCGTCCCCCGCGCAGGCACCAGGGCATGGCAGAGCCCGGCTCGGCTCTCATGGTAAAGGCTGTGCTCAGGCGCTTGTGGCCCAATGCTCTGCGCCACGCTCTTGGGCAGCTCCCACAGATCAAACCAATGCACGCCACCGTGTGCTAACAGCAGCAGCGCATCGACACTGGCGTCGATGTCTTTGATCTGATGGGTGGCGATCAAAACGGTCTGCTCGTCATCCAGATGGCGGGCGATCCAATCGCGCAACACCGCTTTGGCCGGAATATCCAGGCCGTTGGTCGGCTCATCCAGTAGCAGCAATCGACAACCGCTGGACAGGGCAAAGGCCAGATAAAACTTCTTGCACTGCCCCAGAGAGAGTTCCGTTAGCGTATTGCTGGGATCCACCTCAAAACGGGTCAGCAATTGTGCGCATCGTTCGGCGTCAAAACCGGGATAAAAGAGACCAAAGCGATCGAGATAGCGCTGACCGGAGATAGGCGGCAGCTCAAGCTGATCCGGCACGAAGAACAGCTGTTGGTAGAGCTGCGGTGAGCGCTGCCGGGGGATCTCATCGAGCACCCTCAGGTTGCCTGACTTTGGCGTCAACGCTCCGGCCAACAACTTAAGCAGGGTGGATTTGCCCTGGCCATTGGCGCCCAACAATGCGACGCAACGGCCGGTGGGGATGGTTAATGACACGTTTTGGAACAGCGGTGCTTGAGCACCGTAGCCGAATCCGAGCTGGCTCAGTGTGATCATCCTTGCACCCCTAGTGTATTAGTCACCTAGAACACTATAACAAAGATATCTGACGTACAACAAAAATGGCGTTTTTGCCGAGCCTTCCCCCGGCTCAACAACCGGATCCCAAACGGACCCGCTTCACTCTGCTCAATGGTCACCTTGCCGGCTCGGCACCGGCGCAACGCCGATCAGGCTCATCAACCCTACGTGCGCTCCCTTTTCGACGGCGAAAAGGCCAAGTTGCTGGCATTTCTATGAGTTGCGTGTATAACTCTGTGCCTTCACGGTCGCATTGCTGGTTCGACAGCGGGCGAGATCACCACCTACGCTTTATCCGTGCCGTTTCCAGAAGGCTTCGCATCGCAAGCCTTGTGAAAAAAGCATCCCGCGCCCCGCCGGCTTCGTGCGGCAGAGACGCGCAAGACATCAAGGACACTCCATGATCAACAACGATATCCTCACCGCCGTTCGCGACATTCTCCAGTACGATCTGACCCAGATGGTCGACGTCTGCGCGCAGGCAGAGCAAGACGTCTCACCGGAAGTGATGGAAAACTGGCTGCGCAAGAATGGCGATCCTAAATACCTCAAACTCAGCGATCCCGAGCTGGCCACCTTCCTCAATGGCCTGATCAATGCACTGCGCGGCAAAAAAGAGGGCGCGCAGCCGGCGCCGGAGCAGAGCCTGAGCAACAATGCGGCATTTATGAAGCTGCGGATCGCCTTTGAACTGCACGCCGACGACGTACTGGAAGCGTTGGAGCTGGGCGGCGTGACGCTGAGCAAGCATGAGCTCAGTTCCTTCTTCCGCAAACCCGATAACAAGCATTTCCGCGATTGCAACGACGCGACCCTGCAGGCCTTTCTGGCGGGCGTTGCCGAGCAGCGTAACCCCGCGGAATAGCGATCAAAAAAGAGTGCTACTGGCACTCTTTCCCTTTCTGCTGAGCCCATCATCGGCCGCTCAGCGGTGCTGGGCCATCCAAGCCAGCCATTCCTGCCATAATGGCTGAGACTTGGCCTCATTGAAGAAGCCAAAGTGGCCGATGCCTCCCAACTGCTCCAATCGCTCGCCACTGATGATCCGTGATTCTTGGAATGCATTGGTATAGCGATCCGCCAGATCCAACACCGCCGACGGCGGCGCATAGGTATCATCGGCAAACCCCAGATTCAACAGCGGCATGGTCAGCCGTTCATAACCCACCAATGCCGGATGATCATCCGCAAACAGGTAGTCCCGCTGTCGACCCCAACGCGCCCATTGGCGAATAATGCCGGACGGCATATCCTGCTTGGACAGCCCCAGCGTTCGGGCCGGAAACTTTTTCCCCAGCGACAGCAGCGGCAAAAACAGATGCCAGTTCAGCCACATCTTTAATCCAGACAAGAGACCGATGCTGTTGTAGTGCTTCCAGTACGGGACGGAAGCCCCGACCAAGGTCACCGTCTGAAACGCGGTGGCCCCCGGCACCATGCCCAACAGCTGGCCACCACAACTGTGGCCGATGTAATGCAGGGGAAGCCCCTCGGCTTTACGCTGCAACGCCTTAAGTGCCGCGGGCAGATCCTGCTCCGCCCAGCACGCCATCTGCACCCGATCATCCCGCTGACCGGCGATCCGCGACTCACCGACGCCGCGATAGTCGAAACTCAGGACCAAAAATCCCTGCCCGGCCAGGTAGCGAGCAAAATCATGATAGAACCCCCGGGCCACGCCCAGTGCCGCCCCAATCAAGATCGCCGCTTTCGGCTTTCCCTCTGGCTGATGCCAGCTGGCAATTAGGGGTTGGTGATCGGCGCAGATCAAACGCTCACTGTGGCTTTTCAATTTCGGCTCCTGGGTGTTGTCACGCTGTCACGTGGCTTAATGTTGCCCTAAGGCGACCAGATGATCTCGACAATACAGTAACCCTGAAGCAAGCTCAGTGGAAATCACGCGAGTTAACACTCAATTCCGCGATCTTATCCGAGAGATCCTGCAATCGGCCCGCAACGACGTGGATCACCTCCCCCTCTTTTTCAACAATGCCCCGGACTTTAAGCAGCTTGGCGGTCAGATACGGCTGACGCTGCGCCCGGGCCGTATCGGCCCACACCACCAGGTTGGCGTTGCCAGTTTCATCCTCCAGCGTGATGAAGGTGACCCCAGAGGCGGTGCCCGGCCGCTGCCGCCCCACCACCAGTCCCGCCAGCTGAATAAGCTGACCATGACGGCACTCGGGCAGCTGCGCCGCCGTCAGGCAGCCCGCCAACTCGCCCTGCTCGCGCAGCAGGCTCAACGGATGACGGCCCAGGCTCAAGCCGATCTGACGATAGTCATGCAGTATGCTTTCGCCTTCACTGGGTGCGGCCAGCGCCACCTCGGTCGATGCCTGCAGCTCGGCAAACAGCGGCAGTTGCTCCGCCTCCCCGGCAAGCAACCAGCGGGCCTGATGCCGATGGCCCGCCACACCAACCAGCGCATCCGATCCCGCCAATGCCTCCAGCGCCCCTTTATCCAATCCGGTCAATTGCACCAGTTGATGCACATCGCTAAAGCCCCCCTGCGGACGCACCGCAAGCAGCTGTTTGGCCGCCGCTTGCGACAGGCTTTTCACCAGACGAAAGCCCAGCCGCAGCGCCATCTGGCCGTCGTGTGCTTCGATCTGATGGTCCCATTCGCTGCGCTGCACATCCACCGGCAACACACGCCCGCCATGGCGCTGCAGATCCTGCACCAGCTGCGACGGGGTATAAAATCCCATCGGCTGGCTGTTGAGCAGTGCGCAAGTAAAGGCCACAGGATAGTGGTATTTCAGGTACGCCGATACGTACGCCAGCAAAGCAAAACTGGCGGAGTGGGACTCGGGAAAACCGTACTCACCGAAACCGCGAATTTGCCGGAAGATCTGATCGGCAAACGCGGCGCTGTAACCCCGCTCAGCCATGCCGTTTTTCAGCTTGCGCTCAAATTGGTCCAGCTCACCGTGGCGTTTCCAGCTGGCCATGGCCCGGCGCAGCTGATCCGCCTCACCACCGGAAAATCCCGCCGCCACCATCGCCAGTTTGATCACCTGCTCCTGGAAGATAGGCACGCCTAAAGTTCGCGCCAAAACGGCTTTGACCGCCTCACTGGGATAACTGACCGCCTCCTGACCGTTACGCCGCTTCAGGTAGGGGTGGACCATATCGCCCTGAATGGGGCCTGGCCGGACGATGGCAATTTGCACCACCAGATCGTAGTAGCAGCGTGGGCGCAGCCGGGGCAGCATGTTGCTCTGCGCCCGGGACTCAATTTGAAACACGCCGATGCTGTCGGCCTGACACAGCATGTTGTACACCTCAGGTTGCTCCCACTGCACCTCGCTCATCCCCAGCGGTGGCGTTAACGCATCCTTGGCGGTGTTCCATTGGTTGATCAGATCGAAGCAGCGGCGAATGGCACTGAGCATGCCCAGTGCCAGGATATCCACCTTGAGCAGCCCCAGGGCTTCCAAATCATCCTTGTCCCACTGGATCACGGTGCGATCGGCCATCGCCGCATTCTCCACCGGCACCAGCTCATACAAAGAGCCAGAGGCGATGACAAAGCCACCGACGTGCTGGGACAGGTGACGGGGAAAGCCCAGCAGTTGCTCGACTAAAGGGATCAAAAACTGACCGGCCCCGGCCCCGTCATGGGTGCTGCCCGCCTCGGCCACCCCCAGCTGGGTGAGTTGATCCTGCCAGCGCAGGGTTTTATCGCGCCGATCGGTGCCGCGGATCAGATGCTCCACATAAGCGTCATCCAATCCCAGCACCTTGCCCACATCTCGCAGCGCACTCTTAAAGCGGTAGCTGATCACCGTCGCCGCCAGCGCGGCGCGCTCGCGGCCATATTTGCCGTAGATGTATTGGATCACCTCCTCCCGGCGCTGATGCTCAAAGTCCACATCGATGTCCGGCGGCTCATTACGCTCCTTCGATAAAAAGCGCTCAAACAGCAGGTTCACCTTGGTGGGATCCACTTCGGTGATCCCCAGGCAGTAACACACCACGGAGTTGGCCGCCGAGCCGCGCCCCTGAAACAAAATGCGCTGGGCCCGGGCAAACTGGACGATGTCGTAGATGGTCAGGAAGAAGTAGTGATACTGCAGCTCATCCACCAGCTGCAGCTCTTTGTCGATCTGCGCCTGCACCTTGTCCGGCACGCTCCGGCCGAAGCGCCAGTGCGCGCCTTTGCTCACCTCCCGGCGCAAGTAGTCACTCGCGTCCATCCCCTTGGGGACCAGCTCGGCCGGGTATTCGTAGCGCAGCTCATCCAGCGAAAATTGACAGCGCGCCGCCACCGCCACCGTTTGCGCCAGCCACTGGGGCTGGTAGCGTTTTTGCAGCAGGGATAAGGATCTGAGATAGGCTTCCGCGTTGGCGGCCAGCCGCTCGCCCGCCTGCTCCAGCGTACAGCCCTGGCGAATGCCATCGAGCACATCCAGCAGCGGCTTGCGCTCGCGGCAATGCATCCGCACCTGCCCCGCCGCCACCAACGGAATGTCCTGCTGTGAGGCCAACTGCTGCAGGGCCATCAGCCGATCGCCCTCGCCCGGCGCCAGGATCCGCTCCAGCAGCAGATAGAGCCGGTCCTGCCACTGCGCCTTGAGCGTCTGGGCCAAGATCGCGCCCTGTTGCGGCTGGCCCGGTGCCCACAACATTAGGCAGTCGGAAAACGCCGCCCCGCTCAGATCGCGCCAATCCAAGCGATAGTGCCCTTTGTCGCAGCGGCGCCGCGCGGTGGTGATCAAGCGGCAGATCTGACCGTACCCGGTTCGGCTTTGCGCCAGTAAGATCACCATATGGCCATCCGCCGAGTCACGGACGGTCTGCGCTTGCTCAACGGGACTCGCTTCGTCGTTGGCCGCCGCGGGGCCGGGCAGGACAAAGCTGCTGCCGATAATTAACTGCAGATCATGCCGCTTGGCCGCTTGATGGGCCTTCACCACGCCGGCCATCGAGCACTCATCGGTGATCGCCAGCGCTTGATAGCCGAGCTCGGCGGCCCGGGCCACCAGTTCATCCGGGTGCGACGCGCTGTAGAGAAAGCTGTAGTTGCTGTGACAGTGCAGCTCGGCGTACGCCACTTGGGATGGCTTGCGATCCTCAGAACCAGCCATGCAAAAACCAACCGTCGCTGCTGTGAAACAGCCAGCACAAACGCCCCTGTGGGCACTGTGCCTGGAAATAGTCGCGGGCAATGGCGCCCGCCTGCCACCAGCCGGATTCGATCCGCTCCGGCCCGCGCAGCAGCTGATAATCCGTCCGGCTCACTGGCTGCGGCTGAGTCAATAACCAACAGGGTCGCTGCAGCGTCGTGATCACGCTCTGGCGACTGTCCTGCCCCTGCCCCGGTGCGACCACGCGGCTGGCGTACTCCGGCCGGTGCTCGCCCACCGCCTGCAGGCCATGGATGCGCTCCTCCCCCAGCCGGGCCGCCAGCTGAGCCAGCAAGTCCTGCGCCTGACCGTCCGGCGCCCCGCCGGCAAACAGCCGCTCGCTGTGCACTTGCTGCGGCTGCAACCGCTCGCCCACCAACTCCAGCTCCATCACCGGTTCAAACAACACCAACCGCTCCAGCTTCAACTGACACAGGGCCATCCAGGCCTCGCTGCGATGCTCGTTGCCCGCCCCGCGCAGACTCACCACCGTGGTGGGGCGGTGACGATGGTGCAGCAGAATGTCGAGCTGAGGCAACGCCAGCTGACGTCGCCGCAGCAGATCGCCCAGCTCGGCAAACAGACGCTTGAGCGGAAACCGCAGCCCCTGCAGATGTTCGATCTCCTCGAGCAGCACCAGCTTGCGCCGATAATGCTTCGGCGGCTGAAAGTAGCCACGGGGATCCGGCCGCTCCCCCAGCAGTCGCTGCAGCCACAACAGCAGATCGGCGCCAGATCGGCGACCCAGCTCGGAGCGGGGCAACGCCATCAACTGCGCCAGGGTCTGAATGCCCATGCTGGCCAGGCGCGCCGCTTCCGGCCGCTGCAATTGGGCCAAACTCAGAGGGTGCAGCGCCGCTTGGGACAGAGCGGGATCCGCCGGGGCGATCTGCGCCAGCGCGGTACCATTCTGGGCCAGACACTGCGCCGCCAGCGGCGTCTGAGCCAACGCCCCCCGCCACGGCAAGCCGTGCCGAATCAGATCGGCCTTGAGCTGGGCCAGCCAGTTATCCAGGCCATCGAACAGGCGCAGCATGGAGCTAACTTCCAGTACCAGGGTGTCCGGCGCGACTAAGTGTACCTGGGCGCTGAAACCGTAGGCCCACTCCGCCAAGGTTTCTAAGGTGGCGCGATCTTCCCCATCGTCCCCCTGCAGCAGCACCAGTGCGTCACACAGCGCCGTGGCGGTCGCCAGTTTCTGGCCCACCGCCACCCCCTGCTGCGCCGCTTCATCATTGCACTGCAGTACTTTGAGCGGATGGCCGCCAAACAACGCAATGGGCTGGCCCGCCAGCTGTTGCCCGCGCGCCCTGTGGTGCAAACTCAAATCGACAAATTGCAGGCCGAGCAACATCACCAGGGCCCCTGCACCACACCGGCGGCTGAAGCACTCTTCTGAGGTAACGCCATCCCCGGTCGCGGTACGCGCTCAGGACGATGCGGCAGCGCCAGCGCCAGATCCGGCTGTGGCCAACCGCCGCGCTGCTTGATCAATTGCACCGTGCAGCCTTGGCTTTCGGGCACCAAGCCAAGACGCAGCGCCACCGCATGATGCTCCGCCAGCACCGACTCCGGCAGATGCAAAAACAGCAGACACTGGCCCTTTTGCGCCGCCAGCTGCAACCGCCGCGCTTCGCTGGCACTTAAGCTGTCCAGCCAGGCCAGAATGACGCTGCAGCGACCGGAATTGAGGCTGTGCTCCAGCGTCCAAAGCCGCTCCTTGCGACACTCGGCCTCCACCCAGACAAAACGGGCCAGATCGACGCCTGCCGCTGCCCACGCCGGGGCATGGGGCGGAGCCGGTGGGGCCACGCACAACTGCCAGCGTTCGCTGTCCTGATGTGCCGCCAGCACCGGCAACAGCAGATCGGTCAAGCCTAGAGAGACCGCGGCATCCACGTCATCAGCCATGCCCATGGTTTGCATCGGCCCCACCAGCTCCACCACGCCATGCTGCGGCCAGCCCTGTCCCGCCAGATGTTGATCCAACCTGGTAAAGCCGCTCGAAATGCTCTGATTGTCGTGTTGCCACTGCCGCCCGAGCCAAATGTCAGAGCGGGTGAGCAGGCCAGAAACGTTCGCTGTCATGATGAGAAGTGCCAATTTTATCGGTAACTGTACATTTATACAGTATAGCCGTAAATGGCCCGAATCAGGCAAGTGGATCCCACTATCCTTGCGATCCCTGGATCACGAAACTCGTAATTAGATCGCCCCAGGCAAGGGGCGACCGCAAAGAACAGTTCGATCGGGAATTGGGCCTCACTGCCGGCGTTTTTCATCTCAGCCTCAATAAGCGCGATTGGGTGCATCTCAACATCATCACCCAACCCATCTTTGTCTTAAGTCATTGAGTTAAAAGAACCCGATTGTTAACGTGGACGGAAATTGCTTGCGTCGGAACACAAACCCCCTCACTCAGACACCGGCGCGCTTCCTCCCAATGAACAGAGGTCCTTGTGTTAGAGCTCGAATGGATTGTGTCTTTCTTAATGCTCGGCGCTTTTGTCGGTGTCATGGCCGGATTGCTGGGCATTGGCGGTGGCGGCATCATGGTGCCTATCCTCACCTCGCTGTTTCTGGCCCAAGGAGTACCGGTCGACAAAGTCGTGCATCTGGCGCTGGGCACTTCAATGGCTTCCATCATCTTCACCTCCCTGTCCAGCCTGCGCGCGCACCACGCGAATAACGCGGTGATATGGGACATCGTCAAAGGGATCAGCGGCGGCGTGTTACTGGGCACCTTCTTGGCCACCTTTATCGCCGCCAGAGCCAACGCACTTTACCTCGCCGTGTTCTTCTCGGCGTTTATGGCCTACGTCGCCCTGCAGATGTTTTTAAATAAAAAGCCCAGCCCAGACAAAAACATTTCAGGCAGATCCGAAGTCTTCTTTGCCGGTACCGGCATTGGCGCCATTTCCGCCTTGGTTTCCATCGGCGGCGGATCGCTAACCGTGCCCTATTTAGTGTGGCGCAACATCAACATGAAAAAGGCGATTGGCACCTCCGCGGCCATTGGCCTGCCCATCTCCGTTGCCGGAACCCTGGGCTACCTCATCAATGGTTGGGCCAACACCTCAGTGGAGCAGTACACCTTCGGCTTTGTCTATCTGCCCGCCGTTATTCTGATCTCCCTCACCAGCTTTTTCTGCGCCCCTTACGGCGTCAAGCTGGCCCACCACTTGCCAGTGCCGGTGTTAAAGAAAGCCTTCGCCTGCTTGTTGATGGCGCTCAGCCTTAAGATGCTGATAGCGGTGGTTTAGGGCAGGAAATCCGATATTGAGGTTGGTATGAACAAAGTCATTCTCAAAGGCCATATCCTGATCCCCAAAGAGGCCTTAGCCGCCGTTGAAGCGGCACTGCCCCAACACACAGCATTGACGCTCAATGAGCCGGGGTGTCTGATCTTCCAAGTCTCGCAAGATCCCAACAACCCGCAGCGTTTTGATGTGTATGAGGCGTTCGTCGATAAAGCGGCTTTCGAGTCACACCAACACAGGATCCAACACGCCAACTGGGGGCAGATCACCCAACAGGCTCAGAGGCATTACGAATTATCGGCGTGATCACATTACCCGCCGGGCTCTTAATGCTATACAAGATCACCTTCAGCCCCTATCCGCTCACAGGAGATCCCGTGTCCCCACACCACGACGCCCTCAATGCCATCCAGGCCAAGTCCTCCGGCGTCGCAGCCTCTTGTGATCATCCCATCACCATCAATTTCCACACCGACCGCCGAACCCACGACGGCATGCCTTTGCTGCTGGCGATGGCCAAGGATGGGCAGTTGAAATCGCAGTTTGAAACCGGTACCAGCAACGGCGGCTTAACGGCGTTTACTGGCGGTGAGCGCTGGCGTTGGGAGCAACGCGTATTTGACGGTAGTTACGATCATGCCCTGCCCTCGCAACGCCCCAAGTACGGCGCATTGAACGTCCAGGCGCTGCCCTATGGCGCCTCACCACGCTTTGGCTCGGCCCATTTTCGGCTCAAAGCCCATGTCCTGGCCCGCACCACATTTTGCTATCCGGACAGCTTTTTTGAACCCGAGCACTTCGCCACTCATCGACATTTGGCGCCGCTGATAGACCAGCTCAATTCTGATGATTGTGATCCGCTGGACGCCTACATCGAAGCGCAGATCCACGGCCCTTTGTCACTGCAACAAGATGTCGAGGCGTTGGTTTTGGATCCCATCTATCAGGGCACCGAGATCGAGCGCCAGGCCCAGCAGTTGCCCGTCACGCTGGAGTGGCATCAAGGCTTTGCCCTCAGCATTGAGAAAATGGCGCAGTACCCCGGCTATCGTGGCGCGCAATTTATCGAGATCGCCCGGACGATCGCCAGAGAGGGGCTGATCACCGCAGAGATCCTCAGCCACGCCATCCACCATCTCGGCCATGATCCGCAGGACATCAAGAAGGTTTGGCATTACCTGGCACGGTTTGGCTACCCGCAGCCGTAGCCCGCCCCAAACATTCACGACAATGAACAAGCCTCAACGTCACCTCTCCCATCTCGCAAACAAATCCAGTTTGTAAACAGCCTGTTAATTTGAAATAATCCGTTCGCTTTTAAGCCTGTGTGACGTCCACTCAGGCTTTTTGTCAGGAAGACAGCAAGGGGAACAGGATGTCTCGTTTCAATCTGCCGGTTGCATCACGCCGGGACGTATTACGTAAACGCTGGCCAGAACGATGTCCCTATGCTTGGCCCGTTGCGACGCCGCAACGCCCATGCCAAGCACAACTCCCTGCCTTTGCCTCTCAGCACTACCTTCCTGATCCCATCGTTGCACTGCCCTTTTGGTACCCACTGCAACTCCCCAGAATTCAAAACCTCTTCTGACCGCACTCTACAGCCGCAACACCTAGTTGCCTCAGCTGCCGGGCATGCGCCTAGCTCGTCGGTCTACGTTCTGAAAAAACCAATGGATAATGAAACTCATTATGTTTAAGCGAAGTTTGCTCCATGAAGCCATCCTCCTCTCGCTGATCACGGCCCCCGTGGCCGCGGATGAACTGGCTAATCGCAAAGAGATTGAAACCATCGAAGTGACGGCGACCAAGCGCCGCCAAAACATTCAGGAAACGCCGGTGGCAGTACAGGCGTTGAGCGAGCAGGATCTGAAAGATCAAAACATCGGCAACTTCGATGATTTTGTCCGCTATATGCCCAACGTGACCTTAGGCGGGCGGGGACCCGGTCAGTCCGATGTATTCATCCGTGGTATGGCGATTGAGCCTATCTCGGTGATGCTCTCCGGCGCTCAGGGCACCATGCCCAACGTCGCCTTGTACCTGGATGAACAACCGGTCACCGCGCCGGGCCGCAACCTCGATGTCTATGCTGCCGACTTAGAGCGGGTGGAAGTGTTGGCCGGACCACAGGGGACGGTGTTTGGCGCCAGTTCACAGGCCGGCACCATCCGTTACATCACCAATAAGCCGCAATTGGGCCAATTCAGCACAGGGTTCACCGCCTCCGCCGAGCAGACCAAAAACGGCGAGATGAGCAATGCCATCGAAGCATTCATCAACCTGCCACTGAGCGATGATCTGGCGGTGCGCGCCACCATGTACAACGTCCACCGCGGTGGGTACATCGACAACGTCTATGGCGAGTTCACGCTGGATCCGGCCATCAACGAAAACTCCGCCGTCGATCTCGGCCCGGACGCCAAATACACCACCATCAACAACGGTGCCTACGTCGAAGAGGACTTCAACGACAGCTACTACAAAGGCTTCCGCTTGGGCGCCCAATACCAGTTCAACGACGATTGGCAGTTACTGGTGCAGCACATGCAGCAGGAGCTGGGCTCCGACGGCGTGTTCGATTACGATCCGGAAGTGGGCGATCTCGAAGTCCAGCGCTTCTTCCCCGACAAGCTGACCGATCGTTTCAATCAAACCTCCTGGACCCTGTCCGGCCGCTTGGCCATGCTGGATCTGATCTACACCGGCGCCTTCCTCGACCGCGAAGTGCAGCAGTCCATTGATTACATCGGCTACAACAACGCCGGGGCCTTTACCGCCTACTACACCTGTACCTATGACAACCCGGATTACATCGTCAACTACGGCATTTCACCGGAGTTCATCACCGAAACCCGCGAGTGTCTCGATCCTACCAAGGGCTTTAAAGGCCAGCAGGATCACAAGCGCAGCACCCATGAAATTCGGATCAGCGGTGAGATCAGCGAACGCTGGCGCTTCATTACCGGCGTGTTCTACGACGATTACGAGATCAAAACCCAGGACGATTACTACTACACGGTCGCCCCAGAGCTGGGCTTCGCCCCCAATGCGCCGATCTCCGATGCCAACAGCATCAATCCAGAGACCCGTCCGGTGGGGACCACCTTCTTCAATGACATCACCCGCACCGAGCAGCAGCTGGCCTGGTTTGGCGAGATGGGCTTTGATCTGACCGACAAGCTCAGCTTGAATCTGGGCCTGCGTTGGTACGACATAGAGTCGGACTTCAGCGGCTCCTCCAACTTTGCCGATGGGATCTTCCAAGGCTCGGTCAACACCGATCGCGGCCGTAACTACGACACCTCCGGCGGCCACAGCACCGAGCCGCTGTCGATCAGTGACTGGATCCCCAAGGTGAACCTGAGCTACCAGCTCAACGAAGACATGCTGCTGTACACCACCTACTCCGAAGGGTTCCGCCCCGGTGGCTTTAACCGCGGTGGCGGCATCGTCTCCGCCAACCCAGAGTTCCCGGATGTCGGCGTCAATTACGGCACCGATGAAGTGGTGAACTACGAGGCGGGCTGGAAAACCCTGCTGCTGGATCGCACCCTGCGCTTTAACGGCAACCTCTACTTTATTCAGTGGAACGACATGCAGGTGTCTCGTTTCGATCCGGTCAACGTCTCCATCCTGACCTTTATCGAAAATGCCGCAGACTCGGAGATCAAAGGCTTTGAATCCGACGTCACCTGGCAGGCCACCGACAACCTCACCCTGATCGGCGCGTTCTCCTATAACGAAACCGAGCTGACCGCCCTCAAAGGCGGCGTGATAGAGATGGCCCCGATAGGCAGTGAATTGCCGCTGACGCCCAAGTTTCAGGCCAACGTGCGCGCCCGTTATGACTGGGACTTAGCGGAGTACCAAGCGTTTTGGCAAGTGGGTGCCCAATACGCTGGCAAGTCCTGGAGTTCAATTGTGGCGGCCGATCGCGAACGCCAGCAGGACTACACTCTGGTCAACTTCGCCATCGGCGTGAACAAGGATGAGTGGGGTGTTAAGCTCTATGCCGACAACCTGACCGATGAGCGGGCCGAGCTGTTCATCAACACTCAGGATGACATACGAAGGATCAGCACCAACCGTCCCCGTACCATCGGCATGAGCATCTCGTACTACTACTGATCACGGTGGTGGCCGCGGCTGACTCCAGCCACGGCCACCAAGTTGTACCGGAAATGGAGAACCGTATGACCCCGCAAGATCCCGCCCTGCTGGCCCAGCGCCAGTTGCAAGCCGGTCGACCCGATCAGGCCTTGCCCCACGCACTTAAAGCCCAAGACGCCAGCCCGGACGATCCGCACTCTCATTACCTCTGTGCCGTCTGCTACCGCTACCTCAAGCAATGGCCCCAGATGACGCAGCATTTGGAGCAATTGGAAGCCCTGGCCCCCCACTACGGCCGCGGCTATCAGGAGCAGGGCCACGGCCATCGGGCCCAAGGCCAAAGTGAAGCTGCCCTGGCCGCTTACCTAAAAGCGGTGCACTTTAATCCGGCGCTGCTGGCCAGTTGGCAAGCGCTGGCGCAATTGGCCAGCGAGCTTAACAACACGACGCTGGCGCAACGTGCCAGCGCCCAGGCCCACCACTTCGCCGCCATGCCGCCGCAGCTGCTCAGCATCAACAGCATGCTGCACGAGGGCAAGCTGCTCAAAGCGGAGCGGTTATGCCGGGACTTTCTCCGCCATCATCCCCACCACATCGAAGCGATGCGCCTGCTGGCCCAACTCGGTGCCAAGCTGCACGTACTCGATGACGCCGAATTTTTGCTGGAGAGTGCCCTCGAACTCGAGCCCAGCAATCGCCAGGTACACTTTGACTATGTGCAGGTGCTGCACCGTCGTCAGAAGTACGCCAAAGCCCTGGAGATGGCCGCCAGCCTGCGCCAGAGTGAGCCGGGCAACCCCAGCTTTGACACCGCCTACGCCAATCAACTGGTGGCCGTGGGCCAACTGGAGCCCGCGCTGGCGCTGTATGATCAGGTACAGCAAAAACTGCCGGACAACGCCAACCTCTCGCTGGTAAAGGGCCATGCACTGAAAACCTTGGGCCGCCAGCAAGAAGCCATTGCCGCCTATCAGCAAAGTGCCCAGCTTCAGCCGGGCTTTGGCGATCCCATGTGGAGCCTGGCCAACCTGAAAACCTACCGATTCAGCGATGCGCAGATTGCACAGATGAAGCGCGATGAGGCCGATCCCGCCCGCAGCCTGGAAGACCGCTTTCATCTGTGTTTTGCCCTGGGAAAAGCATTGGAGGACCGAGCCGATTATGCCGACGCCTTCGCCTATTACGACCGAGGCAACCGGCTCAAACAGAGCCAAAATCGCTACAGCGCCGAGCTGATGGCGCGGGATCTCACCCTGCAGCAAACCCATGTGACGCCCGAGTTGCTGCGTCGGTTTGCCGGAGCGGGCGAGCTTGCGGCGGATCCCATCTTTATCGTCGGCATGCCACGGGCCGGCTCCACCCTGCTGGAGCAGATCATCGCCTCCCACTCGCAGGTGGACGGCACCCTAGAGCTGCCCGATATTGCCGCCATGGCGCACCGGCTCAACGGCCGCCGCCGTCAGGGGGAAGCGCCCAGCTATCCGGCCAATCTGGCCCAGCTGGAGCCAGAAACCCTGCAGCAGATGGGCCAGCAGTTTCTCCAGCAAACCCAAATTCACCGCCAGGGCGCGCCGTTTTTCATCGATAAAATGCCCAACAACTTCCGCCATATTGGGCTGATCAAATTGATCCTGCCGAACGCCAAGATCATCGATGCCCGGCGTGATCCCATGGCCTGCTGCTTCAGTAACTTCAAGCAGCTGTTCGCCGAGGGGCAGGAGTTCAGTTACGGACTGGACAACATGGCGCAGTATTATCAAGGCTATGTCGAACTGATGGATCACTGGGATCGTGTGTTCCCGAGCCAGATCCTGCGGGTGCAATACGAAGAGGTGGTGGCGGACATCGAGACACAGGTGCATCGCATTCTTGATTACCTCAGCCTGCCATTCGAATCCGCCTGCATCGATTTCCATCAGACTCAACGCTCGGTGCGCACCGCCAGTTCCGAGCAGGTACGCCAGCCCTTGTACCGCTCAGGCTTGGAACAATGGCGCCACTTTGCACCCTATTTAGGGCAGTTGAGCGCCGCGTTCGCCCCCCAACCAAGCGGCGCAAGCTGAACCCTTCACGGCAACGATGAGGTTGCTAGCATGGTCTGCAACCGAACGAAACAACGGGGAAAAACTGACGTTTTCCCCCGTTGTTATCAACGCAATATCTTCGCCCCTACACCTTCAACCCCAATGCCGCGCCGTGGAATTTCAGATGGTCATCAATAAAGGTCGAGATGAAGTAGTAACTGTGATCGTACCCGGGATGCATGCGCAGTTGCAGTGGATGGCTGACCGCATCACAGGCCGCCTTAAATAGCTCCGGTTTCAACTGAGTGTCGAGAAAATCGTCCTTGCTGCCCTGATCGATCATGATCGGCATCGGTTCCGGTGCATTGGCCACTAACAGAGTTGCGTCATACTCCGCCCACGTGGCTTCGTCGGGGCCAAGGTAGCCGGAAAACGCCTTACGCCCCCAAGGAACCACTGTCGGGTGCACAATGGGTGAGAACGCCGACACTGAGTTGTACATGCCCGGATTTTTCAGCGCGCAGATCAGTGCGCCATGACCGCCCATCGAGTGGCCACTGATGGACTTATCGGCCGAGACCGGCAGTGTGGCTTCGATCAAGGCGGGCAGTTCGTTGGTCACATACTCATACATGCGGTAGTGATCGGCCCAGGGCTGCTCGGTGGCATCGACATAAAATCCGGCGCCGGAGCCAAAGTCGTAGCTGTCATGTTCATCAGGCAGATCCAATCCGCGCGGACTGGTATCCGGACAGACAATGGCTAGGCCTAACTTGGCGGCTAAGCGGAAGGCGCCCGCTTTCTGGCAGAAATTTTCATCGGTGCAGGTCAGGCCGGACAACCAATACAGTACCGGCACGCGCGCCGCCGCAACGGCGGGCGGCAAGAAAATGGCAAACTCCATATCGGTGGAGGTGGCTTCGCTGTGGTGGCGATAGCGACGTAACCAACCGTCGAACACCTCTTGCTGGGATAACAGTTCCATCAACTCTCCTTCCTCTGCGATCTGGCGGACGTCATGGTAGCCATGACGTCCGCTAGTATAGAAGCAAGCGGCTTATTTTTAATACAAAATCACAGAGCGTATGCTCTTACCCTGGTGCATCAGATCTAACGCATGGTTAATGTCATCGAGTCCCATGGTGTGGGTAATGAGCGAGTCGATATCGATCTTGCCCTGCATATACCAGTCGACGATCTTCGGCACATCGGTGCGCCCCCGCGCGCCGCCAAAGGCGCTGCCGCGCCAGACCCGCCCGGTCACCAACTGAAACGGCCGTGTGCTGATCTCCTGCCCCGCTCCCGCCACGCCAATGACATAGGATTCACCCCAGCCTTTGTGGCAGCACTCCAGCGCCTGACGCATCACATGCACGTTGCCAATGCACTCGAAACTGTAATCCACGCCACCACCAGTAAGATCACAGATGGCTTCGACCACATTAGGAGTGTCTTTGGGATTGATAAAGTGGGTCATGCCAAACTGCTTGGCCATCGCCACTTTGTCGGGGTTGAGATCGATGCCGATGATCTTATCCGCCCCCACCATGCGCGCGCCCTGAATGCAGTTAAGACCAATGCCGCCCAAACCAAATACCGCCACCGTACTGCCCGGCTCGACCTTGGCGTCGAACACCACGGCACCGAGCCCGGTAGTGACCCCGCAGCCGATGTAGCAAATTTTATCGAACGGCGCGTCTTCCCGCACTTTGGCCAAGGCGATCTCCGGCAGCACCGTATATTGAGAAAACGTCGAGCAGCCCATGTAATGCAATATCGGGGTGCCATCGAGGGAGAAGCGGCTGGTGCCATCCGGCATCAGGCCGGCGCCCTGGGTTTCCCGAATGGACTGACACAGGTTGGTCTTTGGATGCAGACAGAAGTCGCACTCGCGGCATTCCGGCGTGTACAGCGGAATGACATGATCGCCCGGTTTTAATGACTTCACACCGGCGCCCACCTCGCGCACGATCCCCGCCCCTTCATGGCCTAAAATGGCAGGGAATGCCCCCTCAGGATCGTCGCCAGATAGGGTAAAGGCATCGGTATGGCACACCCCTGTGGCCTTCAGCTCGACCAATACCTCACCCGCCTGCGGCCCTTGTAGATCGACGTCATGGATCTCAAGTGGCTTTCCAGCGGCGAGAGCCACCGCAGCGCGCGTCTTCATAACTGTCTCCTAACTGTACGAACAGGTTGGTGCACATTCCGAACCCCATCAAACCCTGATAGGCTGTACGGTGTTCATCAAAAAGTAGCAGCGCCATGAGCCAATCAACGGAAAAGATCTGGAAAACCCTACAGCAGGTCCCCACTGGAAAGGTGGTGACGTACGGCCAGCTCGCCGATCTCGCCGGTCTGCCCGGCCGCGCCCGACTTGCGGCTCGCGCACTGCGTGTCGCACCCAAAGAGATGGCGTTGCCCTGGTACCGGGTGATCGGCGCCGGTGGCAAGATCAGCATTCCCAAAGACAATCCGGGCTTTGCCAGACAGATGGAGCTGCTGCGCAGTGAAGAGGTGGTAGTGAACAATGGCCGATTGAAGCTGTCGGAATATCAGTGGCAACCGGATCTGGCCGATCTCATGTGGCGACTGGAGTTCTAAACGCCCATGGCGCACCTTCCTCTATTAAAGACAAGGAACCCTATGCGAATCTTGCTCACTCTGCTTTGCACCCTTTCTCTGAGCGCCATCGCGGGCCCCTACACGCCATTTCGGGCCGACTATGAGGTGTTCCATGGCAAAGACTCACTCGGCGGTGGCTACTATCAACTCGAACAGTTGGGGCAAGACCACTACCGCATGGGCTATCAAAGCTCAGTGAAGTATCTGTTTCTATCGGACAAACGGACCGAAAAAAGCGAGTTCACCGTTGAGAATGATCAACTTGTGCCTCAGCATTATGAAATGGCACGCAGCGGCACGGGTCCCAATTTCGGCGCCACCATCCACTTTGATCATGACAAAGGCACCATTGACGCACGCTACAAGAAGCGCAATGCGCAGTTTGAACTAACCCAACCCATCTACGACTCCCTGCTGTACCAGCAACAGCTCCGACTCGATATCGCTGCCGGTAAAAACGAGCTGGTTTACCCTTTTGTCCAGAAAACCCGTCAGCGTGAGTACCGCTACCAAGTGATCGGAGAGGAGACCATCTCCCTGCCCTACGGCGAGCTAGAAACCATAAAGGTGGAGCGCATTCGGGATCCGAGCAAAGACAAAGCCACCATCATCTGGCTAGCCCCCAGCCTAAACTACATCGTGGCACGGCTGGCGCATTTCGAGGAGGGTGAGCTCAAAGCCGATATGAAGCTCACACAGGTCAGCTTCGACGAGCATAAATAGGCCACACTCGGCCAAGACTGTGCTGGCAACCAACAAGGCGTCGCAATACGACGCCTTGTTGGGGCTTGAAAGCCGTCAACCCTGTGCGACAACTTCCCCATCTTTAAACAAACACCAACTGCCCGCTGCCATTTTATGCCACTCCTCATTGCTGGTGAGCGGCCGGGTGGCGATCACCGACACCACGTCATTCGGTGTGGTCTCTTTTTGAAAATCGATCACCATCTCCGTATCGATCAGTCTCGCCTCTCCAAACGGCGCCCGCCGGGTGATCCAGTGCAGGTTGTTGCCACACAGAGCCAGCAGATAAGGCCCGTCGGAGATCAACATATTAAACACCCCCAGCTGCTGCAGCTTTTTGCCCTCACGGGCCAAAAACCGAAACGCGGTTTCCCGCTTGGCTGGCTTGAGCGGGTATTTCTGCGCTAACTTGTCCATCAGGTAGCAAAACGCCAGTTCACTGTCAGTGGCACCCACAGGCAAAAAGCGCTCAGGCTTGAGCACGGGCTTATAATCCGAGAGTTGGCCGTTGTGGGCAAAGCTGAAATTACGCCCCCACAGCTCCCGCCCGAATGGATGGGTGTTTTCCAGTGAGATCTTGCCGCGATTGGCCTGGCGGATATGACTGATCACGGTCTTGGATTTGATTGGATAGCACTTCAGCAGACTGGCAACTTCCGAGTGGCAGCTGGGATCGCTGTCTTTAAAGGTACGGTTGCCAGGGCCGTCGTAAAAGGTGATCCCCCAACCGTCCTTGTGTGGCCCGGTCATCCCGCCCCTTTCCACTAAGCCTGTGAAACTAAATACAATATCCGTCGGTACATTGGCACTCATCGCCAGTAATTCACACATGCTTATTCAATTTCTTTCATTCTGCTTACCTTGTTATGCAGCATAACGATAAAGCGCAGCCAGCCCAAGTCCGAGCAGAGCCACCAGCATGTTCCGCAACACAAATCAAACGTACGTTTAATTTTTCCGTGACAGAGGTCTGACCTGTGTCATACACTGAGATCCATCGCACATTCGTCCTGCGAATGTGGGGCTAAGTGAAGACAAGGAGAATGACCGTGACGACATTGATCTGGTGCCTGGCAGCTATCGGGCTGCTTGGAGCCCTGCTCTATCAACGCGCTTCGCTGCTGATGTTTACCGCAGCGTCCGCCATTTTATTGATGATAGGTTCAACGCTTGGGATCGTCGGGAGCACGGCCTGGGCTGTGTTTATCGTGATCTTCGCTCCATTGAATATCCCCTCTCTGCGCAAAGCCCTGCTGACCGCGCCAGTCTTAAAGGTGTTCCGCGGCATCATGCCCGAGATGTCCGATACCGAGAAAGACGCCATTGAAGCCGGAACCACTTGGTGGGATGCGCAGTTGTTCTCCGGAGCGCCCGATTGGAATGTCCTGCATAACTACCCCAAACCCACACTCACCGCGGAGGAACAAGCGTTCCTCGATGGCCCGGTTGAAGAAGTAATGCGGATGGTCAACGAGTTCGAGATCACCCACGAACTGGCCGATCTGCCGGAAGAAGTCTGGCAATATCTGAAGGACAACAAGTTCTTCGCGATGATCATCAAGAAAAAGTACGGTGGCCTAGAGTTTACCCCTTACGCCCAGTCACAGGTGTTACAAAAACTGGCCGGTCACTCCACCGTCCTCGCCTCCACCGTCGGCGTCCCCAACTCACTCGGCCCGGGTGAGTTGCTGCAACACTACGGGACCAAGGAACAAAAAGACCATTATCTGCCGCGTCTGGCGGTGGGCAAAGAGGTGCCCTGCTTCGCTCTGACCTCGCCGGAAGCAGGCTCAGATGCGGGTGCCATTCCCGACTTCGGTATCGTTTGTAAAGGCCAGTGGCAGGGCGAGGAGATCCTCGGCATCAAGCTGACCTGGAACAAGCGCTACATTACCCTAGCCCCAGTGGCGACGGTGCTGGGCCTGGCCTTCAAGCTGAAGGATCCCGATGGCTTGCTTGGCGACGAAAAGGAGCTCGGGATCACCGTGGCCCTGGTACCCACCGATATGGATGGGGTCAAGATCGGCCGCCGCCACTTCCCGCTCAACAACATGTTCCAAAACGGCCCCACCCAAGGGGAAGGCGTGTTTGTGCCACTGGACTATATCATCGGTGGACCCAAGATGGCCGGTCAGGGCTGGCGTATGCTGGTTGAATGCCTGTCGGTCGGCCGTGGGATCACCCTGCCCTCCAACTCCGCCGGAGGGATCAAAACCGTGGCAGGCGCGACCGGCGCCTATGCCCGGATCCGGCGTCAGTTTAAGCTGCCCATCGGCAAAATGGAGGGGATCGAAGAGCCCATGGCGCGGATCGGCGGTAACGCCTATCTCATGGACGGCGTGAATGCCCTGACGACCGCTGGCTTAAACCTCGGCGAGAAGCCTTCGGTGATCACCGCGATCTGCAAAATGCACTTAACCGATCGCATGCAGAAATGCATCATCGATGCCATGGACATTCATGGCGGGAAAGGGGTCTGTCTGGGGCCCGATAACTACCTAGGCCGCGGCTATCAGGGCGCACCGATCGCCATTACCGTCGAAGGGGCCAATATCCTGACCCGCTCGATGATGATCTACGGCCAAGGTGCCATCCGCTGCCACCCCTACGTCCTCAAGGAGATGCAAGCGGCCTTCAGCGATGATAAACAACAAGGACTGAATTCGTTTGATCGGGCGGTCTGGAGCCATGTTGGCTTCGTTTGTTCCAACCTCGTTCGCAGCTTCTGGCTGGGGTTGACCTCGGCTCGATTCTCGACCAGCCCATTTAACGATCACACCCAACGCTACTACCAGCAGATGAACCGCTTCGCCTCGAATCTGGCGTTGCTATCCGATATCTCCATGGGCTTGCTCGGCGGTAGCCTCAAGCGTAAGGAGCGGGTGTCCGCCCGCTTGGGCGATCTGCTCAGTCAGCTGTACCTGGCTTCTGCGACCTTGAAACGCTTCCACGACGAAGGGCGTCAGTCGGATGATCTGCCCCTGATGCAATGGGCGGTCGAAGATTCGCTGCACAAGCTGCAAACCGCGCTGGTGGAGTTGTTGGATAACTTCCCTGCCTTTGGTGGCGTGCTGAAATGGCTGCTGTTCCCGACCGGATTGCCGATGAAGCGCCCGTCCGATCAGTTGGATCATAAGATCGCCCGGATCATGCAAACCCCGTGCGCCGCCCGCGATCGCTTGATCGCCGGCCAGTGGCTGGAAAACCACCCACAAAATGCCTTGGGCAAACTGGAACATGCGCTGGATCTGATCCTCAAAGCCGAGCCCATTTACGACAAGGTCTGTAAAGCGGCCGGCCGCTCCCTGCCCTTCTTCTATCTCGACAAAGTGGCAGACATCGGCTTAGAGCTCGATATTCTCAGCGAGGAGGAAGCGCAATTGCTGCGCGACGCCGAAGCTGGACGCTTACAAACCATCAATGTGAATGACTTTGACCCAGAAGAGCTTCGAGCCAATCGCCCAGCCAAAGCCCCTGAGAACGCCGCAGAGAAAGCCACATCTGCCAAGAAAGGGGGGAAAGCGGCTTAATCCGTAAGTAAGACATAAAAAACGCAACCAAGTGCCAGTCCGTTAACCGGACTGGCAAGCGTTTTCCTCTCTGGCTCAACCCCGGTAGAGCCATGCTCAAATGCGATAAAGCGCTCTCGATGACATGGCGAATGTCCATTCGTCCAGCCTTATTACCACACCGCTCGAAGTCAACGCGCCCGACTGTAACAGACCACTACACACATATTTAGGCTGTGTCTTAAGTAACGGTTGAGCCCTATCGCGCAGTTTGAGGTTTACGCCGTTTTTAGACCCCCTAGTGCAGCGCTGAGCGTTGGTGCGTGGAGGCCGACTGGGAGCTGGAAGAAGCCATTTTTGAAGGCGGCTGGCCGCTATTGTCGTTGCCTCTCTCCATCAAGAGCCGGGCTGACTTTCAGCCTGCTTGCTGCAATTGGGGTTGAAGCGCGCCTTAAGCGAGGGCACAGCGAAACGCAGCAGTAGAGGGTGTGCAGAGGGGCTAGCCCCCTTTGGTTTCACAATGATGGCTTGCCGTCGCCAATGCGACTTGGCGGGTGAGGACGATGCAATAGGCTAAGATATAAAACAAAAAATCAACCAACAGTTAACTAAGACACAGCCTATTTCAATGCTTGGCTCAGTGGCAGTTTCAGTGTCAGGATCGGGTTTGCGCTCGCCTTCAGCGGCTTCGCTCTATCACACGGGCTTCGAGCGCGTTTGCTAAGGCGCTAACGAGGTCGGCCTTGCTCGCTCAAACCATTGCGGACGCAATGGCGTTTCCCCACCCTCGCCATACTGCTCAATGGCAGCATCAACCGATCGCTGCCGCCGCGCCAAATCAGGGTGGGTACTGAACCAATCAGACAAAAATACGTCATCCCCCAGCAGAGAGAACACGACGTCTGTTCCACCGAGATGACCGTATAAGCGCACCACATTTTCCAGCGCGCGTTGATCGGCATCCATCTCCTGCTCTCGGCTAAACCCCAACTCTGTTGTCGCTATCGCCAGCTCTGCCATGTTCGCCGACTCCCCCAGCAAAAAAGCCCCAACGAGGGCGATCCCCAAGTGACGGCTGGCTTGGCGCAGCGCATGGCGTTCACGTACATGCGCCAGCTCATGAGCCAATACTAACGCCAAGCCATTCTCGCTGCGCATGGCATCAACCAGGCCCGTATGAACGATGATCTCGCCGCCCAGCCCGGCAAACGCATTGATCTGCTCCGACTCAATCAAGGTGGCCCTTGCCGTCATTCCTTCCGGCAAGGGATCGGCCCTAACCAAATCATCCAGCAACCCGTCCAACGCAGTTTGCGCAGGTGAGGCCTGACGAAGATCATCAGACCATGCCTGTGCCATGGATTGCTCCCACTCCAGCGGAATTTGGTCCGCTAAACGATGCATCCCAAGCGCTAACATCGCCGTGATCACCGCCACCAGCACCACCACCGCCGCTAGCAGTGAGCTGAACTCCATCAGTGGATGCTGCGGAGAAACGTTGTTCTCTGGCGGGAGCCGGTTTTCAAACCTAGCCATGGCGGGGGATCACGGCCGTACCATAGGCGTACACCTCGACCGACACCTGCTGCTCTTTCGCCCCTTTACTGATGGACGACGTCTCAATGCGGACATTAAACACCGCGCTGGCACCCAGCGCCTGTGCTTCGCGTTTCATTCGCACAATTGACTCACGACGAGCCCGCTCAACCAGCGACTCGTAGGCCGCCACTCGACCACCAAAAAAGTTACGTAGCGCCGCCGCCATCACCTTGAAGTAGTCAACGGCGATCACTGTGTTTCCCCCCACCAACTTCACCTCACAAGGTTGAAACTGCGGAGGGATCCGCTTTTCACTGAACATCAATAACGACTGCAACTGCGCTTCCGCCTCGCGCAGCCGCTCAAAGTGGCTCTGCTCGGCATGCCGACCAAACAGATAACCAATCACCAACAGGGCTAAGGTAATTCCAAGGGCCAACATGGGCTTACTCCACCACGACTGCAGTGCCGTAAGCGAACAGCTCTGCCGCCCCGGAGGTCACCGATGAAGTCGAAAACCGCACGTTGATCACCGCATTGGCGCCAATAGAGCGCGCCTGTTCAACCATACGAGCGACCGACTCCTCCCGCGCTTCCTGCAGCAGCTCGGTATAGCCCTTAAGCTCGCCACCTACGATGTTTTTCAGGCCCGCCATAAAGTCCCGCCCCACATGCTTGGCGCGCACGGTATTGCCCTGCACCAAGCCTAAATGCTGGGTGATCTCCCGTCCGGGAATGGTTTCGATGTTGGTGAGGATGATCTCGTT
Source organism: Ferrimonas pelagia (assembly GCF_039543565.1). Lineage (NCBI taxonomy): Bacteria > Pseudomonadati > Pseudomonadota > Gammaproteobacteria > Alteromonadales > Ferrimonadaceae > Ferrimonas > Ferrimonas pelagia. The sequence goes on from NZ_BAABJZ010000004.1 coordinate 90,367, forward strand.
CATCACTTTGTTTTTCCGTTTATTGTTAGCCTACCAAACAGTACAAAGGGATCTGTCGCTAACTGCAACTCTTTTCTCCCACCGCAGATCGCATAAAGCCGGGCATTTGCCCGGCTTTTGAGTTCACTGACTGACGCTTAGAAGATCAGATGCGCCATGGCAGCGATCACCGGCAGCACCACGATGGTGCGCAGGATAAAGATCACAAACAGTTCCCACAGCTTCACAGGGACCTTAGAGCCGAGCATCAGTGCGCCGGTTTCCGACAGGAAGATCAGCTGGCTGACCGACATTGCTGCGATGACGAACTTGGTCAGATCGCTGTCGATGCTGGCGGCCATAATGGCCGGCAGGAACATATCGGCAAATCCGACCATCACAGTGGTACTGGCTTCCGCCGCGTGAGGGATCTGCAGCAGCTCCAATAACGGAACGAACGGGGCCCCCAACCAGCTAAATAACGGGGTGGACTCGGCGATCACCAGCGCGATAGTACCAATCGCCATCACCACCGGCAGCACGCCTAACACCATATCGGCGGCGTTCTGAACGCCCTCTTTCGCTACGCTGCGAGCGCTCTTTACCTGGCTGGCACGGCCCAACGCCATTTTGTAGCCGTAAGACAATGAGGTTTCACCGGCTGGCACCACTTCATCGTCCGAGCGGCGCGCTTCGCCATTGATAAACACGTCCTTCTTGCGCGACAGCGGCGGCAGACGTGGTACCACAACTGCGGCGACCAAGCCAGCGAGGCAGACGGTGCCATAAAATGGCAGGAAATAGGCTTCCAGACCGACGGTGCTGATCACCACTAGGCAGAAGGTGATGGATACCGCGGTAAAGGTGGTGCCGATCACCGCCGCTTCACGCTCGGTAAACAGGCCCTGCTCATACTGCTTGGAGGTCATCAGTACACCGACCGAGCCATCGCCCAACCAAGAGGCAAAGCTGGTCACGGCAGAGCGTCCCGGCAGGTTAAACAACGGACGCATTAACTTGGTCAGCAGGCAGCCGATCAGCTCCAGCAGGCCGAAGTTAATCAACAAGGGCAACAGCAACCCAGCAAACAGGAACACACACAGCAGCGTCGGCAGCAGATCGTGCAATACCATGCCGCCAGTGTCCTCCGAGTGGATGATCTCAGGGCCAACACTAAACGCGGTCAGCAGGATAGCGATCGCACCGATAATGCGCGTTGCCGCCCACAACCAAGAGACGTTGAACAACCCCTGCAAAAACGGGCTCTTCATCACCACAGCAGGCTTGAACAGCTTGACCAAGGTTGTGATCGCTGCCGAGGCCACCACGACCCAGATCACCAACGTAACCGCCAGAGAATCCAGTTGGGCCAGCGTGCCCTTCGCCAAGATCGCGATCGGAATGGTCACGTTACCGCCGTATGACACGGGCGTCATAAAGAGGAAGATCCCGATCAGCGACGGGATCAGGAACATCAGAGTGTTCCGCAGAGATGAAGTCTCTTTCATAATACAGGTTTGCTCATTGTTCACGACCGTGGCCCTCTAATTCTTTTCACTAGTGGGGCTTGTTCAACCAGTGTGCATCACTATGCAAGTGGCATGACTGAGGACGCACATGCTACCGATCGACTCCTATTTTTAAAAGAGTCGATGAGCGGGAACAGTGCGACCCAGCTCACACATACTCACTCAGGCAGAGTGATTAGTTATTCACTCCACAAAACCGAGCAAAAAACCGACGTTGTTCGACCTTACTGTTTATTGCCAGCACGACGCTGCAGCTGGTCGAGCAAGTTTGGCGGCACGCCCTGAATGGTCAAGGTATCACGAACCGGATCCCAGACAACGCGCTCGCCCAAATGGCCGGCATCAAAACTGACGGACACACCGCCACCGGTACCGCTGAACTTCTTCAACTGACGTAGGGTTGACTGATCGGCCGGAAAGTCCTCTTCCAGGCCATAATCGCCATCGCTGGTAAATTGATAAAACGCGTCCAGCCCTTTGTCCGCCAATTCATCAGATACGTCTTTCATCGCAATGGTTTCACCCATGGCGGTTTGCCCTTTGCAGTAATCGAACACCGCGTCACGCGCCTCTTGCGCCTCATGTTTGTCCAGCTCGCCCTGAGCCACGAAATCCTCGACGGCCGACATCAACTGCTTGTTTTGGCGTTTGGCATCGACCCCCTCAACACAGCCCATAAAGTCGAGGAAGAAATCCGCCACCTTGCGCCCTGCCCGCCCTTTGACAAACGACAGGTACTTCTTCGAGGTGGGATCCGCTTGCCATTCGGTCAGATCGATCCGCGCCGCCAATTGCATGTTGGACAGATCCAAGTGCTCACTGCCGTGCACCTCCATCTCATCAGACACACTGACGGAAGGCTTCGGCGACAGCAAGGCCACAAACAGATAGTGGCTAGCGATATGGCTGTAGGCAGCCATCAGCAGATAGCCACCGGTAGCAAAGTCATATTTGCCCAACTCTTGACCCAGCAACTGACCCGCTTGTGCGGTAAACTCAACAAAGCCGAGCTCACCACTGCGCCATTGGGTCATGGCATGCAAAAATGCCTCGTTGGCTTCGCCATCCGGCTCGCCTTCACTGTTCAATGGCACGCCGAAATGGCCATAGCCTTTACCGGCTTTGGCGGTGTACAAACGGTGCAGCTCAGCCACCAGATCATCCGCGGCAGCGGACTGGTTTAACGGCTGTGGACGCAAACGGCATTCAAGTTGACCGTCGGCCCCTTGAGACACCGCATGAAGAATGGCTTGTTCTATTTTAATAGTCATGACTTAGGCAATAGTGGTTCAGGGGAAAAGCCGCTATTATATGCCCCCTTTTTTCCAACATCACAGGATTTACAATGGCTATCGTATCAAAATACAGCAATGAACAGGTTGAGACCTTGTTGAGTGAGCTGCTGGGTGTGATGGAAAAGCACAACGCCCCGACCGATCTGGCCCTGATGGCGCTGGGCAACACCGCCACCGTGATCATCAATGGCAAGATCGCCCAACCCCATCGTGCCGCCATCGCTGAGCAGTTTGCCAAAGCACTGAGTGCCTCGGTTCGCGACGACGCGTGATCCGTCTAAACAATTGAATTATCTGTCTGGATAAGTCGATATATTCCCCGTAGGATAAGCCTACTCAATAGGCCTAGAAGCCAGAGAATGCAGACAAACGAACACAACAAGGATCGCGTTTCCCCCCTGGTGCTTTGGGGTCACTGGTACACCTTCATCAACATTTTGTTGGCGATGGTGATCGCCACTCGCTATCTCAAGGTCGAAGGTTGGCCAGAAACCCTGCTGGGTCAGCTGTACATGCTCACCAATTGGGTGGGGCACTTCGCTTTCCTCGGCTTTGTGGTTTACCTCATTGCCCTGTTCCCTGTCACACTCTTGCTGCCCTATTCGCGGATCCTGCGGGGCTACGCAGCCGTTGTTGCCACCTTAGCGTTGTCGACACTGGCCTTTGACGCCCAAGTCTTCAGCCATTACCGGCTGCACCTCAGTCCCTTTGTGCTTGACGTGGCCTCCAGCGATCTAACCGCACTACTGTCATCGCCGCTGCTGTTACTGGCGCCGATCGCCATCATGGCGCTGCAACTCTTGCTCGCGAATGGTTTGTGGAAACGACTTCAACGTGTACGTCGCCGCAAACAGGGCACGCGCGTGACTGCGGTCCTCGTCAGTTGCTTCGTCTTTTCCCATCTGGTGCATGTCTGGGCGGATGCCACGGTCTACCGACCGATCACCACCCAAGACGATATCTTCCCGCTGCATTACCCATTCACGGCTAAGAGCTTTATGGCACGCCAGGGCCTTGTGGATGATCTGTCTCTGGCAGAGCGGGAGCGAACGGCCAAGCCAACCCACCAATTGAACTACCCGATTCAACCGCTGCAATGTCACGCAGAGCAAACACCCGATGTGCTCATGGTCGTGGTCGAAGCTTGGCGCGCCGATCTTATCGACATCAATACCATGCCCAAGTTGCTGACCTTCGCGCAGCAAAGCCATTGGTTTACTGAGCACCGCAGTGGCAGCAATGACTATGGCTATGGGATCTACAGCTTGCTGTACGGCATGTTGCCGGCGTATGAAACCTCACTGTTTGCGGATAAGAAAGCCCCGCTGCTAACCGAACAATTGCGTCAGGCTGGATACCAACTGACCATCTTTGGCTCTGACGATCTGGCCGAGCGCCGCTCGATGGCCACACTGCTCGCCGACTTCCATCAACAACCTGGATCGGTCATTGATGATCCCGCCGCGCAAGATCAAGCCACCACAGACCAACTATTGCGACATTTCGAAGCCAGTGACCAACCGCAGTTTCGTTTGATCACCTACAACGCGCCGAGCTCCTACAGCACACCGATTGGCTTTGTCGGGATCCCGACCGTACGACCCCAAACCGAGCTCAATAACGCTCAGCGCGTACTGTTTAACCAATATCGCCAGTCTCTGTCATTTCTCGATGACGAACTGGGCCGATTGCTTGCCAGCGTAGACGACAACACCCTAGTGATCGTCACCGGTAGCAACGGCAACGTCTTCTCGACCAACAGCAATACCGATATCCGCAGCAACTTCTCCGCTTCGGCCGTGCATGTCCCTATGCTGATCCGCTGGCCCGATCAGAAACCCCGTCAGTATGGCTATGCCACCAATCACTATGGCTTGGTGCCGGCCCTGATGACGCAGCTGCTTAACTGCGATAACCCGATCCGGCAATACAGCCTGGGTGAAAGCCTGTATCAACCACCAACAACGCCTTACATGGTGATGGGCAACGATCGAAACTTTGCCATTCACAGCAACAAGGGCACAACGGTGATCAATAGCCATGGCGAGTACCGCGTGTTTGATCAGAACTATCAACGCCAGCGCGACGCCAGCCTAGATGTGCCGACACTGATCGGAGTTATGGAGGAAGGTCGTCGCTTTCTTAGCCAATAACTCACTGTTTGGACAAAGAATCATCGCTTGAACACTCGGGCACTTGCAAATCCCTCCGCGCTCAGTAATATGAGCCTTGTCTTCGGGGCCAAGCGCCACTAAGACGACAGTTCGGAATGTAGCGCAGTTTGGTAGCGCACTCGCCTGGGGGGCGAGCGGTCGTAGGTTCAAATCCTATCATTCCGACCAATTTAAGCAAAAGGCCCAACTCATTGAGTTGGGCCTTTTGCTATTTGCCGTACGGTTTATAGCAAACGCGTGCGCTGACGCCGCCAGGCCACCAACAACATCAAACCAATAAGGCCGCGCCCAAACGCGCCACCGGAGCCACCGTCGAACGGCTCAACAACGGCGGCAGCCTCATGCCGATCCTAACCGTGCGTTTCATCTCGATACCGTGTATAGCTTTTAGATACGCATAGGCTCAACAATAATGCATAATACCAATTCCATTATCTATTTGGTCAGTCTGGCCCATTCCCTGCTGCACAGATGCCGCACTTGTTCTGCATCTTTTCGAAAGCTGTTCCAAGCATCTGCAACCTGGTCGACAATGTGGTCATAGCTTTTGAAGACCCGATTGGAGAGGCACCGCTGCCGTAGCCATTGCCAAACCTGCTCCATCGGGTTCAGTTCCGGTGAGTAAGGAGGCAGTTTGATCAAGCTGACATTGTTGAATGGAGAAGCAGTATCTGACATATGCCACCCGGCACCATCAATGATCACTATCGCGTGGCGACCTCGCGGTGTTGCTTCGGAAATCAGTTGAAGATGCTGCCTCATAGCGTCTTTGTTTACGCACGGAGTAATCAGGGCTTCAGTCTT
>NZ_BAABJZ010000005.1:0-15629 GCF_039543565.1 Ferrimonas pelagia
TTACCGGTCAGGTCTTGGCCTGAGCGAAGTGCCTCAATGGCGGCTTCCATGTCGAAAGTAGGTTTGGTCATTCGCTATTCCTTTTGGATTGATTTTAAGCAAATGACACAGAAATCTGAACACTACCATAGCAGCGGTGTGGCAATGCGCGGCTCAAACGCTTAAGTGAGCTTTTGCGCAGTGAAGTGCAATGCCCAACTCGCGAGCGATGCAGCGCAGGCTTTGACCTTGCTTGTAACGGACGTGGATATTCACAAACTGATTCGCCCTTGGTTAACATCTGCTCCTATCTGTGCGGCAAAGCACAGAGAGTAACCAAGTGGATCACTTTTCAATTGGTGTTGGTGGATCAGTTTTGCATTGGTGGTGACAGCAAGGCGAAGGGGCGCAGGGGCGATTTCGGTGTTTCAACCTAAATGGCTTGCCGTCTCAATCGCGACATGGACGGCGATGCCATGGGTTTTGATGTCCGAACGTCGACAATGCATCGCATAGATGCAGTCGAAAGAGTGGCCTATGGTCATGTTGTATCGTAAATTGACGCACCTATTTGTGAGTTATTTAGGCGGTTTGACCGTTAACTCAGCAGTCGGTAATTTGATGGTCGAGAGAAGCTTGACGGGCGAGGTTCACCACCGTAAAGTTACGCCCCGTTGAGAGGCAAACGCCGACAACAAAAAATTGGTCAGGTGTCCGAGTGGCTGAAGGAGCACGCCTGGAAAGTGTGTATACGGCAACGTATCGAGAGTTCGAATCTCTCCCTGACCGCCATATTGCGAAAGCCCCAACCGAAAGGTTGGGGCTTTTTCGTTGTTGCCATTTCGCGCAAGAACAATAGAACGATACAGCCTGCTTGTTCGACAGACTGGCAGTAGAGGCTCAGAGCAGATCAGAGCGAGCATTACTCAAGGACACCGTTGCGAGGACGTACTTTGCTGGCCACTTGACCACTTTGGTTGCGAACTGTGCAAACGATCTCTAAAAGGAATTTGTCCGCTTGACGACCGAACGGCATCGCCGTAAAGTTACGCCCCGTTGAGAGGCAAACGCCGACAACAAAAAAATTGGTCAGGTGTCCGAGTGGCTGAAGGAGCACGCCTGGAAAGTGTGTATACGGCAACGTATCGAGAGTTCGAATCTCTCCCTGACCGCCATATTGCGAAAGCCCCAACCGAAAGGTTGGGGCTTTTTCGTATTTGGAATATGGGGAAGATTGAGCAACCCGTATTGAGAGCTTGGTTTTATATCAATCGCACTAAGTACCTCTGAATTGGGCAAATACTTAAAGTGATTGGTATTATATTACCGACAGTTGGCTCACCTACCGATCTTCGCGCTTGTCGCACTTATTGTGTTACTTCAGTCGTGCTTCTTTGGGTAAGAACCGTCAGTCTGGCCCTTGTGTACGCGACGAGTGAAGTACGCCATTGTGCTAAAGGGGCTATTGACGCTTATGTTGAAGGTAGAAAGTCTGACGATGCTGTGGCCGAGTGGCGGAGCAATGCGTCCCGGCGGTATTACATTGGGAACGTGTTAGCCTTTCGCCTTTTTAAGTGTGTGCAGTGTATTGTGGGGCACCCAAGGATTGCTCTTTGGCTGCGCGATATTCCATAAGAAAGGGGGTGATTATCGATCAGCCTAGGGACTGCCGATGCAGTGAACCGGTTTTGGGGCGGACCATCTAGCCACTCTTGAACAAAACTCAAGCAAACGATAGCAGCAAGTGGGGATAAGGCTTGTTTTAATTCAGAGGGGGTCTTATAGTACGCCTCGTTGAAAGGCAAACGCCCCAACAAACAAATTGGTCAGGTGTCTGAGTGGCTGAAGGAGCACGCCTGGAAAGTGTGTATACGGCAACGTATCGAGAGTTCGAATCTCTCCCTGACCGCCATATTGCGAAAGCCCCAACCGAAAGGTTGGGGCTTTTTCGTATGCGCGTTAAAGGTGCTACGAGGAGCATTTAGACGTTAGGCGATGCTTCCGGTTGTTGGGTAGTGGGATCGTTTGATGGCGGTGATAAAGGGTGCTCAAAGGCGAGAGTGTATAACGCTTGATTGGAAGCTATCTCGGTTGCAGGCTAGGCCAGGGCGGCTTGGTGGCGATCACTTTCACGGGCGGGTGAGCTGTGGGTTAGCATCAATCGGTGCCGTGACAGCGGATCATCTTTAACGGTGCACTGCGAGAGTGGCTGCTGTGGGGCGCTGGAACAGAGAGCCTGATGCCTCGCTCTTAAATCTCCAGAGCCGTGGTTGCTTGCGGGGCTCGGTAAAATCTGGCGTGACTATTTTGCTGAGGATCTGGTTGAGTCGAAAGGTAGGCGAGTGGTTCATCTTGGTGTTGCGCACTGGACATTTTGCATAAAAAAAGCAGCCTTGGCTGCTTTTTTTATAAGTATCAACTGGATTTTTTCCCTTCTAGGGATTCTAGATCCGCCATGGTGGTAACCAGTTCCTGATAACTCATATTGAGATCGCGAGCTAAATTAATCAATTTTGCCCGATAGGTTTGCACACGTTCCGCTTTTTCATTGTATTCACGGCGCTCGGTCAGGATCTCTTCGATGGCTGCTTGCAGTGTTAACAACTGCTTGTCTGACCACTCTAAGTGCGTCAAATAGTTTTTCATCTGACGATGTGAACGGGTATTTGTCGTGAGTTCAGTCTGAACCTTTTTTTCTTGCTCTAACTCAATAAGCGCTGAGCGAAAGGCGTCTTCTAATTGTGGATTACTCATATGTCTCTTTGAGATGTGAATGACGTTTCGGTTAGCTTCCATGCGGCTTTCAGAGCGGGCAATCGACCCAGCGCTGCCCCCTCATGATAAGCGATATACCGCGAACTGCAAATATCTTTAACACAAACATCCACCCGACACCCTAACTTACGACTTTTTGCTGATCGCCGTCGCTGACATGACTAACACAATGACTTATAGAGTTTGCCTGATCATACCTCTTAGCGATCAGAAAGGTGGTCGGTAATGAAAGGCCTAATGAGAGGTTGCTGTGACGGGCCGAGTGACTCAGTGTTATTGGGGGAGGTGGTGCCCGCTTTTACTCACTCTCCAGCGTTCTTTTGTAACACCGATGTTTGGCGATGTCATGCTGACTGTCCGCTAAACAGCTTAAGGCAGCGAGGGGCGCGATATTATTTATGTTGTATTGGCGGTGGTGGCTGCTGAGAGACGAGGAACGGGTGAACTCGAAGAATGTGCCCAACCAGTAATGGTTGGCATGCTCAACGAGAGCAAGGTTTTTTGGCACAAAGAAAGCTTCTGTCTATTGGAAGAAAATTGACCAATAATGAGATGATTGCAATCTGAAGCGAATTGCAGTTGTACGCTCTTTTGTTGTGCGCTGTCAGCGGTTAGGATGAATTTAGCGTCTGCAAGGGAGTCTAATGTATGCGAGATCTATTACCGGAATTGTGTGATCGATACTCAAGTGAACTTCGCCTGTTTGCTCCGATATTTACCAGCTTTGGAGGGCAGCAGATCTTCGCGGGTCCGATCGACACAGTACGCTGCCCGGAGGACAACGGCTTGGTGCGTACCGTACTGAGTGAACCGGGAGCGGGGCGGGTGTTGCTGATTGATGGCGGTGGGATGGCTCGCCGCGCGTTGCTGGGGGATCAACTAGCGATGATGGCTTCAAGCAATGGTTGGGCTGGGATAGTGGTGTATGGCTCTGTTCGTGATGTGATGACATTGGCTACGATCCCTGTTGGGATCCAGGCGCTTGGTGCGGTGCCGATGAAAACGGAGAAGCGCGGATTAGGGGAGCGTGGAGTTGAGGTGGAGATCCTGGGCCTGCGCATTCAACCGGGGCAGTATTTGTACGCCGATCCGAATGGGATCGCCGTCAGCGATCGAGCGCTGAGCCTTCCCGATGGTTTTGAGGAGTTGAATTTTGCAGCTGATTAAATGGATCTTAATTACCTTTGCCGTGCTGTTGGCGCTGGCAGTGGGTTACCTAACGCTGTTCTTTGACCTAAACAGTGTCAAGCAAGTGCTCGCCGAAAGGGTTGAGCAGAGTACGGGCCGCAGTTTGCGTATTGAAGGCGATATAGGTTGGTCGGTCTATCCCAGCTTGGGGCTGTCGCTGCATCAGATCTCGTTCAGTAATGTGGAAGGCGCGGGATTACCTCCAATGTTAACGCTTGATCAGGCGCAGTTAGCGGTTGCTCTTTTACCCCTGCTGCGAGGCCAGATCGAGATTGGTGCGGTATCGCTGTCTGGCGTGACCGCATCATTGGTGACCTTGGCCGATGGGCGTAATAGTTTTTCCGGCCTTGTCCCTGAGGGAGCGGAGGCAGACGAGTCGGTGGCTGCTGAGTCGGTACCCGCGCAGCAAGATTGGCATCTGGGCCATTTGCAACTGGACGATCTGATCATCCAATACGAGGATCAACAGCAGCAGAGCAGACAGTCGCTGACGTTGGAGCACCTGTCCTTGACGGATCTCTCGCCAGGCGGAGAGGCGCCGCTGCAGTTGAGTTTGGTACTGGACGATGGCCGCACTCAAGTGAGTAGCGAGGCGAGCGCGGTCCTGCAGCTTTCCAGTGATCTGCAACAGATATCTTTGAGTCAGTGGCAACAGTCGCTCTCTATTCGTGGTGAGGCTGTGCCGGAACACAAACAGTCGCTGTCATTGGCGTTTAACGCTGAACTTGATCGTGTCGCCAACGCATTTCAACTGTCTGCGCTGGAGATGAGGTGGCAGGAATTTTTGTTTGAAGGCGAAGGGCGCCTGAGCCTGAGCGGCGTGCGGCCGGAATTGGTGTTTAAAGGAGAGGGCAACAGCTTGGATCTTACCCCGCTAATGCCCTCTCAGACGGCCGCCCAGCAGGCGGAAGAGACAACATCCCCCAGCGATGAGGAGCCCGATCTCGCTGTATTGAAAGCGGCGGATCTCGATATTTCGGTTCGACTGGCCAGCCTTGTTGCTGCGCCATATCGGGTGGATGATGCCGAACTCGATCTGCAATTGCGCGATGGCAAGCTGATCCTGCAGCGTTTGGCCGGGCAAAGCTTTGAGGGACAGTTTGAGCTGTCCGCGACGCTTGATGGTGGTACAGAGCCCGCTCGTTATTCGTTTCAACAACGCCTGACAGGGCTGGCATTGCAGCCGATGTTGCAAACAGTGGCAGATACGGACTTATTGGCCGGGCGAGCGGCTCTGTCGGTGACGGGCCAGGGGCGGGGTTTGTCGGAGCAAGCACTGCAACGGCTGGAGGCAAATGGGCAATTAAGCGTAACGGACGGTGCGCTCTATGGGGTAAACCTCGCCAAGATGATCCGAGAGGGCGAAGCGAAGCTTAAGGGCGATCTAGACGCCACTGCTTCGGCGGAACAGACCGACTTTTCCAGTCTGGATATGCGGCTAGAGATAAAAAACGGCATGTTGGCGACGGAGGATATTCGTCTGGCATCACCACTGCTTCGTCTCGATGGGCGCGGCACCGTGGGGTTAAGTTCGCAGGCCCTGAATTATCAGTTGGTCGTGGCGTTAGTGGGCTCGTTAGAGGGGCAGGGCGGTAAAACGGTAGAGCAACTGCGCGATGTGCCGATCCCGCTGAAGGTGGCGGGAACCGTCAGTGCGCCTGAGTATGGCTTGGATCTGGATGCCCTGATCGGCAATCAAATTGAGCAAGAAAAAGAGAAGCTGGAGAAGAAGTTGAAGGATAAGCTATTTGAAAAACTGGGAGAGTTCTGATGGTTCGTTGGTTATGGTTAGTGGTGATGTTGGTGGGGTGCAGTCACTCAGAGGCTCCGGCAGGGGAGCCGGATGACACGACGTTAAAGCTGGAGGCGGCGACAGCGAAGTCAAGAACGGTTCAACCTCCGGCCCAGTTGGATGTGGTTGGGGGGCGGCGGTATGGTTCGGACAGAGCCAACGGAGAGGTGGGCGATATGGCGTTGCAAGCGACATTAAAAACGGCGTCACAATGGCAACGCAGCATCGGGGCGTCGGCCGAGTTAGCATTGGTGAATCCCAGTGACTATGCGCTGAACTATACCGTCGCGTCCGGCATGTTGGCGGACTTTATTTTAATGCAGGGCGATCAGGTTGTGTGGCGTTATTCCAATGAGATGGCGTTTATTCAGGCGCTCACGCAGTTTCGATTGGAAGGCGGCGGTCAGCGCTCGGTGAAGGTGAAGATCGGTGCGCATGCCCTCAAATCATTAGCCCCGGGTCAGTACGCATTGCATGCCCGCCTTAATTTTTACCCTAAGGAGCGGATCCCGGAGATCGCCCCGGTGTTGATCCAATTGAACTGAGTGCTAGAGCAGCAACGCCCAGAGCCCGTAGAGCAGCGCGGCGGGTGTGAAGGTGATCAGGCCGGTGACGAGGCGCGACAAACGCGTCCAACTCCGGATCGCGAGAAACAGCCAGGCTAGACTCCATAGCGTTAACAGATCCATGGATTCAACCAAGGCATAGCCGACATGCTCGCTTGCCAGTCCCACTAAGCGGTTGAGCGAGGTGGGATTGAGCGCCGCAGGATCGATCTCGCTACCTGAGCTGACGATCCATACCAGACTGATGATGCTCGCCACCAGTGTGGGTAACAGCAGCCACCAACATAAGCCAAACCAATCTCCGAAGCTGTGAATGTTCTCGTCATCCAACTGGGTAAGCCGGTGAAGATACAGTGCGATCACGCCCTGCAGAGCGCACAGCAGAGCCAAGCCGCCCAGTATTGACGTTAGCAGGATCCGGTTTGGCGTCATCATCGCCGCGATGGTGCGCTGATCGGCCGGTGCCAAGTCGGCCAGACCGGTCATCAAGTGAGTCTCGCGATACCAATCAAAGTCGATCTGATTGAAATACAGAAGTTGGATGCCGCTATAAGCGAGCACCACCAAGGTGAACGGCCACCAAGACCAGCCTCTAGCACCGCTTAATGCGGCAAACACGGCGGATGGATGGCGCCATATGTGCTTCAGCCCGTGGCGCGGGGTGTTGACAGACATCATTGGTTACAGGTTGGGAACTTGTTGTGATTAATGACTAAACGTTAACATGGGGCTTGGCTTAGGCAAAGAGACAGGATGTCGACGTAATGATTGAAGTTAAGGGATTAGCGAAGCGGTTTGCTTTGGAAAACCCTAAGGCGGGCAGTGAGAGTGGCCATAGAGATCCGCGTCAGCGCGGGCGTTTCTTTCACTCCGTTGAGCAGGTGTCGTTGAGCTGCAAGCCGGGTGAAGTGCTGGGTTTGATCGGCCCGAATGGCGCGGGGAAGACCACGACGTTGCGAATGCTGTCCGGCGTACTGCAACCGGATCGGGGCGAGGTGGTGATCGACGGTGAAGAGTTGCATCGGGACGATGGCAGCGTGCGACGTAAAGTCGGCTTCTTATCGGCGACAACGGCGATCTACGAGCGCCTCACGGTAGAGGAAAACCTGAGATACTTTGGCCAACTGTACGGCCTAACCCCGAGTCTGTGTGATGAGCGTATAGAGGCGTTGTGCTCGCAATTGGACATGGATGACTTTCGCCACCGGCGCGTATTGGATCTGTCTTCCGGCATGAAGCAACGGGCCAACATCGCTCGCGCAGTCGTCCACCAGCCGAAGGTGATCATTTTTGATGAGCCGACAACCGGGTTGGATATCATGTCGACCGAGACCATTTTGCAATTTATCGACTCGCAAAAGCAGGCGGGACGCCCCGTGATCTTCTCCACCCATCATCTCGAGGAAGTGAGTCTATTGTGCGACCAACTTTCTGTGATCCTGGTCGGACGGTCAAACTATAACGGGCCGCTTGAGGCGTTTGCTGGAAGTCGTGACGCGGTGGCCTTGCGTCGAACATTTATGCAGCAGCACGAGCGTTCAATGACGGTGGCGGGATCGATGGAGGCAGCGGATGTTCAAGCAGATCTGGCTTAAAGAGAGCAAAGACATTTGGCGTGATAAGAAAACGCTTTGGTTTATCGTGCTGTTTCCCACCTTGGTGATCCCTGCGCTGTTGGGGGGGGTGATCTATTTTAGCGTGGTGTCGATGCAGGGTAAGTTTGATGAGGTGCTTCGTTTTCAGGTGCACGCACCGCCTGCCTGGCAATCGGTGATCCATGAGCAGCTTGCCGGGCACGATAAACTGGTGGGCGTGGAAAGTAAGACGGACGGCAGCGCCGAGCGGATCCGGCAAGCGGTCAATCAAGGCTCGGTGGACTTTGTGCTGGTGATCCCTGAGGATTTTGAGCCGACAAGGGCAAAAGTTAGCGATTGGCAGCTGTATTACAATCAAGCGGATGATCTTGGTCAATTCGATCGTATTGATGAGGTGTTACAGCCTTTGTTCGAGCGGTGGCAGGATGATCATCGACAACGCTGGCACCTGAGCCAGGTTCAGGCTGACGTCTTGACTAAGCCGGTCAGGCTCGACTGGGTCGGCACCGCTGACAAACGCGAGGATCTTGGTGAGAAGATCGGCGGAATGTTGCCCTATATCTTGCTGCTGCTTTGTCTGATGGGGGCGATGATGCCAGCGCTGGATATTGGCGCAGGAGAAAAAGAGCGGGGGACGCTGGAAACCCTATTGTTGACCCCAGTGGCAAGAAGCACCATCGTTTTTGCCAAGTTTACCGTTATCGCAACGTCCAGTTTACTGGTGGCCTTTCTTACTATCGCCAGTGGCTTAGGCTGGTCACTATTGTTAGGTCAGTTTTTTGCGCTGGAGGCATTGGTTGAAGTGGTCAGTGCGATTGGCTTGTTGGATCTGACGCTGATCCTCGCCATGTTAGTACCTATTTCGTTGTTCTATGCCGCCATGTTGTTGGCGGTCTCCATCTATGCCAGAACCTATAAAGAGGGCCAAAATTATATGGCGCCCTTTAACTTTTTGGCCATCTTGCCAGCGATGGTGGCGATGATCCCAGGCTTGGAGTTTTCTGGCTGGGTGCCCTGGGCGCCGATCGTCAATGTCACTTTGGCGACCAAGGAGTTGCTCAAGGGCACAATGGTGTATTGGGATCTGTTGCCGGTATTTATGACCAATTTCGCCCTCGCTTTGGCGCTGTTGCTGTTTTGCACATACTGGTTTCGCCGTGAGCAGGTGTTGTTTCGTTAAACCCGATAATGCAAAAAGGCCAGCATGCGCTGGCCTTGTGTTGTTTAAGCGGGTCTTGCTCAGACTTGAACTCGGGTCACATCCACATAGAGGGTAAGACGCTGACCTGGCTGTAGGTACTTCTGACCTTCTAGCTTATTCCAGCGGACCAGATCGTTCACATTGACCTTAAAGCGTTGGCCAATTCGAGCCAGAGAATCGCCACTGCGCACCGTGTAGCTGATCTGGCGCATGATGGAAGACTTGCTCTGATTGGTCGCGATCTTATTAACCCAGATCACCAACGTCTGGCCTAAGCGCAGGGTGTCAGACGGTGCCATGTTGTTCCAACTGGCCAGTTGAGCCACGGTCACGTTATTGGCACGGGCAATGGTCCATAACGAGTCGCCGGATTGGACTTTATGATCCACCTTAAAGTCTGCGCGTTTGTTGGATTGGTGTCGTGCCAAGCGCTGCTCGGCACTGAACACATAGTCTTCTTGGTCTTTGGCCGCCACTGGGATCAGTAAGGTCTGGCCAATGCGGATCATATTGCCATCCATCTTGTTGACCGACTGAATGATCCCGGTTCGGGTGTGGTACTTCTTGGCGATCACGCTCAGGCTATCACCGCTTTTCACCGTGTATCGTACCCAGTTGACCCGCTGGGCATTGTCCGTGTCGGCCAGTGCCAAGTTGAAGCCATCCACCTTGTCGATAGGGAGCAACAGGGCGTGAGGGCCGTCAGGGGAAGTGGCCCAGCGGTTATAGCCGGGGTTGAGCTTATGCAGTTCTGCCACCGACATGTCGGCCAGATCCGCGGCCAAAGACAGATCGATCTGCGAGCCAACATCGATGCGCTCCAACGCCGGCTCGTTGGCAATCGGGTTCAGCTGGATACCGTACTTCTCGGCATTCTTGACCACATCCGCCAGTGCCAACAGCTGGGGTACATAACGCTCAGTTTCACCCGGCAGGCTCAAAGCGAAGTAATCGGTTGGCTTGCCTTCGGCTTTATTGTTGCGGATGGCGCGGAACACGCGGCCTTCACCGGTGTTGTAGGCGGCAAATGCGTAGAGCCAGTCGTTGTGGAGCTTGCCGTGCAGATATTCCATCATATCCATCGCTGCGATGGTTGAGGCGTAGACATCACGACGACCGTCATACCACCAGTTTTGGGTCAGCCCAAAATGACGGCCCATTGGTGCGGTAAACTGCCAGATCCCGGCGGCGGCGCCGGCAGAATAGGCAAAGACATCAAAAGAGCTCTCTACGATTGGGAGCAGCGCCAGTTCGATCGGCAAGCCCCGCTTCTCGATCTCTTCAACGATCAAGTACATGAAGGGTTCGGCACGTCGAGAGACGGTCGCCAAATGGCTTGGGTTGTTGATGTACCACTGGCGGAAACGATCGACCCGTTCGTTGTCGGGTATATCCAGGCTGAGTCCCGCGACGATCCGCTCCCAGACATCTTCTGGCGGCAATACCACTTCGGGCTCCGCGGGCTTGGGCTCAGGGCTTACTGTTTGAGCGGCTAGGGTGACTCCGACCTCGAGCTCTGAGCCGGCTTCGGCGGCTTCGGCGGCTTCATCGTCGGGTGGGCTTATCAGGCTTTGACAGCCAGACAGGACGAATGCGATAGCAAGGGCGGATAGCTTAAACTTCATCAAATCAAAATGCTCAATAAACCCAGAAACGGAACCGAAAAGCCTCGGCTCGGCGAAAAAAACAGCAGGATTGTATCAGCATGTCAGAAGTTATCTTTCCATTGACGCAGGGCTGCGAAGCGGCTCACGCTATCAGTGGAAGTGACTTGTGCATGCTTTTGTAAACTGATAGCCAGTTCTGGCTGACCACAGCGCAGGAAAGGGTTGATCAACAACTCCGTTTCAATGCGACTGGGTAAGGTCGGTAAACCCTTTTGACGCAGCAGTGTGCATGACTGACGATAGGCATGCAATGCCGTGTTTTGCGGCTCAACCGCACAGGCAAACGCCAAGTTTGCCAGGGTGTATTCATGGGTGCAGTACACTTGAGTCTCGCCGGGTAACGCAGCCAGTTGTTGCAGTGACGCGTACATCTGCTCAGCACTGCCTTCGAATAGTCGACCGCAGCCACCGCTAAATAAAGTGTCGCCGCAAAATAGCTTCCCATCGCCATAATAGCCGATGTGGTCCAGGGTGTGTCCTGGCAGCGACAGGACCGTCAGCTGTAGTGCCAGGCCCTCAAGGGTGAGGCTCGCGCCGGCTTGCACCGTTTGGGTTAAGCCCATTATGGCAGCGTTGTTGGGGCCGATGCACTGCGCTTGTGGCCAGCGCTGCCGCAGCGGTTCAATGCCGTTGGTGTGATCCCAGTGGTGATGGGTGATGAGGATCCCACGCAAGCTCAACCCTTCTGCCTTCAGATGGTCAATGACACTCTCGGCGCAGCCAGGATCGACCACCCAAGCATCTTGTCCTCGGCTCAGGCACCAAATATAGTTATCGTTGAAAGCGGGGATCGGGATAATCGAATATGACATACTGGCAAGGCGTTCGGGAGTGGAACGGCTAGGGTAACGTAATTCCCAAGCGGGCTTCTAGCCCCGTGATGCTATGCTAAACAGCAAGGATGGTGGTTGAACATGATGCGTCCCGCTTACAGTCCCAAAGAGTTGGTGACACCTGAAAACTGGCAAACTCTGCCCTATGGCGATTGGTTGCAGCAGCAGGTGGGGGCCAGCCTGAACGATTGGTGGCCAAAGATCTTTGGTTACCATCTATTAAAGCTGGGCAATCTGTCGTCGGAGCTCGCCACCGGCTTGTGCCCCGTCGCTCACCAGATAAATCTAGCGCCAGAGAGTGAGCAGATCCAGGCCAAACTGGAAGCCTTGCCTTTCAAGAGTGCCAGTATTGATGCTTGCCTATCGACCTTTTGTCTTGAGTTTCATCGCGATCCCCACAGTTTGCTGCGTGAGATCGATCGGGTATTGATCTCTGGTGGTCGTCTTATCTTGGTGGGTTTTAATCCGCTCAGCAGTTTAGGCATGGGTTATCTTTGGCCTGCGAATCACAAGCGCCTGCCTTGGAGCGGGCGTCTCTTTACCCCAGCACGGATCCAAGATTGGCTGGGCGTATTGGGTTACCGAGTGTTGGCCAAAGAGTGTTTGTGCCAGCACGGTTTACTTTGGGCGCCGACCCGCTTTGCCAGTGTGCAGCAATCGATGAAGGACGTGATGCCGGGCTTGGGCAGTGTCTATCTTATTGTTGCGGAGAAGCTGGACTCGCCACTAACACCGGTCCGGCAGAAATGGAAGATCCGTCGGCCCTTGGTGGTGCGGCCGTTCCCCGAGCTTGCAGGCCGTGATAGTCAGTCGGCGGCGCGGCAGCGAGACCCTCAGGACAGATAGCCTTCGTCCGGCGAGAGTTCCGGGCCACCGGCCGCTTCTCGCGCCAAGGTGTCACACCGTTCATTATCTGGGTTGCCGGCATGGCCCTTGACCCAATGCCATTCGATCTGATGTGGCGTGCTGGCTTGCTCGAGTCGCTGCCACAGATCAACGTTCTTGACCGCTTGTCCCCCTTTGGTTTTCCAGCCATTGCGTTTCCAGCCATGGATCCATTGGGTGATCCCTTGACGCAGGTATTGGCTGTCGGTGTGGAGATCGATGTGGCAGGGCTCCACCAGGGTTTCCACGGCAACGATAGCGGCCAACATTTCCATGCGGTTATTGGTGGTCATCTCAAAACCGGCTTTTAACTCCTTGCGGTGGCGTCGATAGCGCAGGACAATGCCGTATCCACCAGGACCGGGATTGCCCAGGCAGGAGCCATCGGTGTAGACAGTGACTCGTTTTTGTTGGGTCATTGAAGTTGATACCATATTGGGGCAAAGCGCCGCAGTATACCCTAACTGATAATCGGAACAGTGATGACAGAAGCGACCCCTCAATTACGCCAAATTGTCTTTGATACAGAAACCACCGGGATGAACCAGGGGGCAGGCCCCCATTATTTAGGTCACCGGGTGATTGAGATCGGTTGCGTCGAAATGGTCAACCGTAAGCTGACGGGCCGCACCTATCATGTGTTCATTAAGCCCGATCGACCGGTTGATGAGGAAGCCATCGAGGTTCACGGGATCACCGATGAGTTCCTGCAAGACAAGCCGGATTTTGCACAGATAGCGGATGAGTTCTTAGCCTTTATTCAGGGTGCTGAGCTGATCGCACACAACGCGAACTTTGATATTGGCTTCCTCGATTATGAATTCGAGATGTTGGGTCGCACGGGTAAAGTAACGGATCACTGTCGGGTGATCGATACCTTACAACTGGCGCGGGGCAAGAAAAACAAAGGGGAGATCCAGGGCAACCTGAACTTGGATGCACTCTGTCGTTTTTACGGTATCGACAATTCACATCGAACCTTGCACGGCGCATTGCTCGATTCCGAGATCCTCGCCGACGTCTACCTCTACATGACCGGCGGACAGACCAAACTGGTGTTTGGTTCGGACGGCGATAGCGGTAGCAGTGATATTCAGCGGCTACCTAGCGATCGGGTTCGTACCCGCGTGATCCGGGCCAGTTCCGAGGAGCTTAACAATCATAATGTCAGGATGGAGATGGTGAGTGATGCCATTTGGTTCCGTCAGTCGTAAGCTCTGCTGCGCACTGGCCTGGGGGATGGCGCTGTTCAGCTCGGTGTTGGTTGCGGAGCCGCAAACGCTTGCTCTGCTCGATAATCGGTTTCGCATCGACCATGCCGTCGATGAGATCACCATCTTGGTGCGACGCGATATCGGCAGCGCGCCTGTGGTGGTGGTTCAGCCGGATGGCAGTAAGTGGTACGCCGAGCGACACCCAGAGTCCGTGCGCTGGAGCGTGACCCAAAGCAGCGATATGATCCAGATCCGTCAGCCAACACCGGGCCCTTGGCAATTGGTGGGGGCCGTGGAGCCTGGCTCAGAAGTGCGCTTAATGACGGACATCAATTTAGCGCACGACGCCTTTCCTGAAACCATCTATCGGGGGCAGCGCCTCAAACTGACCGCCGAGATCCAAGGCGACAGTGATCGCATTGAGATGCGTGACTTCTATCAGCAATTGGAATGGAACGTCATCATCCATAGTGCCAATCGACCGGGCGACGAGAATTTTGCGGCAGGACCTTACCGGATCGGCACCTATTATGACGATGGTGAAGGATTGGATGAGCGACCTCACGATGGGATCTTCACCGCGAACCTAAATTTTGATTACCCCGTGGGGTTATATGAGCTGCAGATGTCGGTGGAAAACCCGGTATTCAGTCGCCAAACCCGCCAGTCTGTAACCATCATCCCTCAACCTTTGCGGATGAGGGTCGAAGGCGAGCCGAATGACGGTTATCAGTTGGTTCTCGATATCGAACCTGAGGTGATCCCACGCACTTTGCACCTGGCCCTGTCGGTACAGACTCCAGAGCACTCAGCGGTGGAGTTGGTGATCACGCCAAGTCAATTTACCCAGCGGATCGCGCTACCCATGCTAAACCAGCACGGCAATTACGTGATCAGCGGCCAGGTTGTGGGGACTCGAAACACGGGCAATGAGTTTTACTTAGAGCTTCCCTCCCTGTCTGTGTACGTTTCGCCGCCACTGCCGCCGCCGCTGCAGCAGCAGGAATTGGCGACGTTGGCGATGGAGAGGGCGCTGGTGCAGGAGCAAAGAGCACGAGAGAAGGTGTTGTGGGTGGTGGGCATCGTCAACATCCTGCTATTGGTGCTAGGCTGTTTGGTACTTGCTCTCTGGCGTAAACGTCAGCGTAGCTATCAACGACTCATGAGCCAACCGGCTCCAGAAGCGGATTTAACTCCGGAAGAGGTTGATATGACTGAGTTAGTGAGTGATTTATCGCCAAAGAAGTCGACCTAAACGTTGTAATTTTCAACGGTTGGCTAAAAAGCAGTTAGTTGACCTTTGTTTTGATAAAAATCGGTTGACGGGCAAAAGGGGGCGCCGTAATATGCGCCCCGTCTTCAAGGGAACATCCCGGAAAAGACAAAGGTGCGGAGTGGTAGTTCAGTTGGTTAGAATACCGGCCTGTCACGCCGGGGGTCGCGGGTTCGAGTCCCGTCCACTCCGCCATTAATTTACGTGCTTTACGAAGCACAACAGGGAATTGAGTTCCTTCCCCAAGGCTCAGTTAGCTGTCTAAACCAGTTTCGGTGGAGTGGTAGTTCAGTTGGTTAGAATACCGGCCTGTCACGCCGGGGGTCGCGGGTTCGAGTCCCGTCCACTCCGCCATTTATTTACGTGCTTTGCGAAGCACAACAGGGAATTGAGTTCCTTCCCCAAGGCTCAGTTAGCTGTCTAAACCAGTTTCGGTGGAGTGGTAGTTCAGTTGGTTAGAATACCGGCCTGTCACGCCGGGGGTCGCGGGTTCGAGTCCCGTCCACTCCGCCATTAATTTATGTGCTTTACGAGGCACAACAGGGAATTGAGTTCCTTCCCCAAGGCTCAGTTAGCTGTCTAAACCAGTTTCGGTGGAGTGGTAGTTCAGTTGGTTAGAATACCGGCCTGTCACGCCGGGGGTCGCGGGTTCGAGTCCCGT